>CALKYG010000377.1 GCA_938003575.1 uncultured Alphaproteobacteria bacterium | reverse complement strand
CAGAGGTTCTTAATTGAATGTTTGTCGTATCGGCGCGGGGCAGACAGGATGGGACGGAATATGCCCGAATCAGGTCACAATCAGTGGGAAAACGGGCCCGCGCCGGCGCTTTGCCTTGACTGCGGCGCAAGGCCGAATCAGTCGCAACCCGGCCGCTGCCCCGACTGCGGCGGCCGGCGAATCATCTCGCACCCGGAGCTGTTCGACCTCTGCGTCGCCCATATCGACTGCGACGCCTTTTACGCCTCGATAGAAAAGAGGGACGACCCATCTCTGGCCGACAAGCCGGTCATTGTCGGCGGCGGGGTTCGCGGCGTCGTGACGACCGCCTGTTATATCGCGCGAACCTACGGCGTCCGGTCGGCGATGCCGATGTTCAGGGCGCTGAAGGCCTGTCCGCACGCAACAATCATCAAGCCGAACTTCGAGAAATACGCAACCGCGGCCCGGCAGGTTCGCGACCTGATGGAAAAACTGACCCCTGCTGTCGAACCGGTTTCCATCGACGAAGCCTTTCTCGATCTGTCGGGGACGATGCGCGTTCACCGAATGCCTCCGGCGGCGTCGCTCGTGCGTCTGCAACAGGCGATCAGGCGCGAAATCGGCATAACCGTTTCGATCGGCCTCAGCTTCAACAAGTTTCTCGCCAAGACCGCCTCCGATCTCGACAAGCCGAACGGCTTTTCCGTGATCGGCGCCGCTGAGGCGAAAAGCGTTCTGGCGCGCATGCCGGTCGGGGCGATCTGGGGCGTCGGGACCGTGCTGGCGAAACGCCTCAACGCAGACGGCTTCATGACGATCGCCGACCTGCAGAAAGCGGACGCCGCCTCGCTGGCGCGGCGTTACGGCGAAATGGGCCTGCGCCTCGCCGACCTGTCGCATGGCCGCGACCGCCGCCGCGTCGCGCCGGGCCGCGAAACGAAAAGCGTTTCTTCGGAAACGACGTTCAACACGGACATCAGGGACATCAAGGAACTTGAAGACATCCTCTGGCGGCTCAGCGAGCGGACGTCGTCGCGAATGAAATCCAGGAACCTCGCCGGCCGGGTGGTGACGCTCAAGCTGAAGACGGCGGACTTCAGGACGATCACGCGGCGGCGGATGCTGCCGCACCCGTCCAATCTCGCGCGGACCGCATTCGACGCTGCAAGAGCGATGCTCGCCGAGACAGCCCTTGGCCGCGCATTCCGCCTGATCGGGGTCGGCTATGGCGATCTCGCGCCGGATGCGGTTTTGGCTCAGCCGGACATGTTCGCAAGCGACAAGGAAAAACTGAAGCGCGAAGAAGGCGCGATCGACGCCATCCGCCGAAAGTTCGGCGCCGACGCCATTGCGCTCGGCCGCAACTATGCGAAAAGAACGATCGCCGTCGCAGCGGCCGATACAATCGAGGATCCGGATGAATAAGATCGCCAGCCGCCTGAAGGAGCTCGGGCTCGAAATCCCGTCTCCTGTCGCACCGGTCGCCAATTATGTCCCCTTCGTCATTTCCGGCTCAGCCCTGTATATTTCCGGACAGGTTTCGTTTGCTCCATCAGGGCTCATCAAGGGAAAAGTCGGCGCTGATCTCTCGGTCGAGCAGGGCGCCGAGGCGGCGAAGGCGTGCGCGGTCAATCTCATCGGGCAGATGAAAGCCGCGCTTGACGGCGATCTCGACCGCGTGCGGCGCATTGTGAAGCTCAACGGTTTCGTCAATTGCACGCCCGACTTCAACGACCAGCCCAAGGTCGTCAACGGCGCGTCGGATTTGATGGTCGCCGTATTCGGCGACGCCGGACGGCACGCGCGCGCGGCTGTCGGCGCCCCGAGTTTGCCGCTGGGCGCCGCCGTCGAAATCGACGCCGTCGTCGAAATCGGCTGATGGCGGACGGCAGCGAAAACGCCGCCGTCAGGGCGCGAACGCTCGGCTCAATCTCGGGGATATCAGCGCGGGAGTGGTACGCGCTCGCCAACCCTGCGGGCGTCCCTCAAAATCCCTTCGTCAGTCATGCGTTTCTTCTCGCGCTGGAACGATCAGGATCGGCGACGGAAGAGACGGGGTGGACGCCCCGCCACATCGTCATCGAGGAAGGCGGCGTCGCGATCGGGGCGGCGCCGCTTTATCTCAAGGCCCACAGCTTCGGCGAATATGTCTTCGATCATCACTGGGCGAACGCCTGTGAGCGCGCCGGCATGCGATATTACCCAAAGCTTCTTTCAGCGCCGCCGTTCACGCCGGTCCCGGGACCGCGACTGCTCGCGCCGAAAGCGGAAATCAGAACGGCGCTGGCGCACGTCATTCTTGAGTTGTGCGAAAGGCTCGGCGCATCCTCGGCGCACGTCAATTTCGCGGACGCTGAAACATCCGCATTGCTTGAAGCGTCCGGGTTCCTGACCCGGTGCGGATTTCAGTATCACTGGTTCAATCGCGGCTATGATTGCTATCAGGATTTTCTCGACGCGCTTTCATCGAGAAAACGCAAGGCGCTGAAACGCGAACGCAAGGAAGCGTCGGCCGGGATGGAGCTGCGACGGCTCGACGGCGCAGCGATCGGCGATCGTCATTGGGACGCCTTCTGGCGCTTCTATCAGGACACCGGCGGACGCAAATGGGGCCGTCCCTATCTCACGCGCGAATTCTTCGCCGAGATCGCAACGACGATGGCGGACAGGATCATGATGGTGACGGCGGAGCATCACGGAAATCCGGTCGCCGGGGCGCTCAACTTCATCGGCGGCGACGCCCTTTACGGACGCTATTGGGGCCGGACCGGCGATCTGCCGTTCCTGCATTTTGAAGTCTGCTATCATCAGGCGATCGAATTCGCCATCGAACGCGGACTCTCCCGCGTTGAAGCGGGCGCCCAGGGCGAGCACAAGATCGCGCGCGGCTATGAGCCGGTCCTCACCTATTCTTCACATTGGATCGCCGAGCGCGGTTTCCGCGCCGCCGTCGCCCGCAATCTCGCCGCCGAACGAATCGAAATCAGCCGGGAAATGGAGGCGATCAGGCAATTGACCCCCTACCGGCGAAGCGGCGAAACCGTCGAAGCGAATTGATTCGCGAGGGCCGCTCGGCCAGAATCGGCTAAGGAAAACCGCCGCCGCCGCAAAAGCTGGAAGAAGTCTCAAATGATCCGGACCGCCGCCTTCGCACTTATCGCCGTTCTGTCTCTCGTCAATTGCGCCAAGGCGCCGCCCCCGGCGGATGAAGCCTCCTTGCGGGCGCTCGACGCCGCCTATGTCGAGGCGTGGCTCATCGAAGATCCGGACGCGCAGGAAAAAGCCGTGCTCGCCCTTTTCGACCGCGACGCCGTCATCATGCCCGGGGGCGGACTTGAACCTGAAAGCGGCATCGCCAATCTCAAGAAATTCTGGTTTCCCGACAATGCGCCGCCGACAACAGTCACTCAGTTCACGCACGATATTGAGAAAATCGACATCTCCGGCGATCTTGGCGTCATCGCCGGCCGCTATACGCTGAACTTCAACTATGAAAACCAGTCGGTCGCGCAGGCCGGCAACTATCTCATCGTCGCGAAGAACGGCCAGGACGGCTGGCGCATCGAACGGATGATCTGGAACGATCAGCAGCTGACGGAAGTCTGAAGGAGCCGCCATGACGCTCAGCGCAGAATACGACCCGGACAACATCTTCGCGAAGATCATCCGCGGAGAAATTCCGGCGATAAGGGTCTTTGAAGACAATGTGGCGCTCGCCTTCATGGACATTTTCCCGCAAAGCGAGGGACACACGCTCGTCATTCCGAAAAAGCAGGGCGCGACGAACTTTCTCGATGCGGAGCCCGAAGACCTTTCCCAGCTCATCACCCGTGTCCAGAAAGTGACGAGAGGCGTCATCACGGCGCTTCAACCGGACGGCGCCCGCATCGTGCAATTCAACGGCGCGCCTGCGGGCCAGACCGTCTTTCACCTGCATTTTCACATCATCCCGATCTATGAAGGGGAAGCCTTGAAGCGCCACGCCGGCGAGAAGGCGGACATGGCGCATCTGGAACGCATCGGCGGAAAAATCCGGGCAGCGCTGGCGGCGGCGCGATGAAGCGGCAAACGCCGGAGATCGCCGCAGCGATCGCGCTTGCCGCGGCGGCGTTCGCTTTCTCCCCCGCTTGCGCTCAAGCGCGCGTCTATGATGAGATCATGGCCGAGGCGCGCGCGGCGTTCGCCGCTGACGATATGACGCGGGCCGCGGACCTTCTCGACGAGGCGCAGGCTGTCCGTCCCTATTCGCTCTACCTCACCCGCAACCGCGTCCTGACGCGAATCCTCACCGGCCGGATGGAGGAAGCGATCGCCCTCGCCCGCGATGTCGCTGAGCGCGGCCTTGTCCTTGAAACGCCCCCTCATGAAGCATTCGACCGGATGCGCGCTGAACCCGCTTTCGCGCCGGTCGCGGCGCGCATGGAAGCGAACGCGCGGCCCGTGGGCGCAGCGGCGATCGTGATAGAATATTCCGACGATCACCTCCTGCCCGAGGCTCTTTCAATTGATGAGGGGCGCGTCCTGATCGGCTCCGTCCGCACCGGCGCCGTCATGATTTCCGGGGACGCCTTGCAGCCCTTCGCCAAACTCAATGGCGGCGTCTTCGACATTGAACAGCGAAAGGACGCCGTTTACGCGGCGGTGAACAACCAGCTCGCCTATGAGGAC
>CALKYG010000376.1 GCA_938003575.1 uncultured Alphaproteobacteria bacterium | reverse complement strand
CTTTCAAAGCCGAAACTAACAGATTCATCGGACCACTTTCCCGGAGGCAGACCAAATTTTTCCATGTCGCCTGCAAGACGCACTTCCTGCGAAAACTGCTCCGCGTCCGTGGTCAGGAAGAAATTGAAGTAATTCGCCGGCGACGCGTCGGAGTCCTCCATGTAGTCGCGTTCGACAGACTGAAGGTCGGTGATGCTGGTCAGCTTGGCGAAACCGAGATTCCAGTCGAACCGGCCCGTATATCCCTCAGTATTGGTCTTGTTTTGTCCGGTGAAATCGAAGTCGCCGGCGTATACGTCTCCATCAAGATCAACATAATTGCCGAGATCAGGGTTCGGCACGCCCGGCGTGTAGTCGCCGGTCGGCAGGATCGCCGAAGCGTACTCGAAGAATCCGGTGCGGATATTCTGGTGCCCGAACCGCGCATTGAGCAGAAGGTCGAAGTCCTCGTTCGGCTGAAAGCGAAGCTGCACCCTTCCCGCCGACTCGTTGGCGTTGTTAAGGTCCTTGTCCGGATTGAGCCGGTTAAAAGCGTAGCCGTCGCCCTGATGGGTGGCCAGCGAAATGCGCGCGGAGAGCGTGTCGCCCATCGGAATGTTGACGGCGCCCTGCGCCTTGAAGCGGTCGAAATTGCCGTAGGTGAAACTGCCGTACCCGTTGAACTCATCCGTTGTCGGCTTCACGGACAGATAGTGGACGAGGCCGCCGGTCGCATTGCGGCCAAAGAGCGTTCCCTGCGGACCGCGCAGAATCTCGACGCGGTCGATGTCGAACAGCAGGAAGCCGGCGCCCGACATTTGTGAGATGTAGGTTTCATCGACATAGATCGCAACAGGGCTTTCGACGTTTGACGTGAAGTCGTTGTTGGCGACGCCGCGAATGCCGACGGCGTAATTCGCTTCGCCGTTCGGCTGCACCGTCGCGACGCCCGCCGCAAGCGCCGTTACGTCCTGCGCGTTGGTGTATCCGAGCGACTCCATCTGTTCGCCGGATAATGTCGTGATCGAAATGCCGACATCTTGCGCGCTCTCTTCGCGCTTTTGAGCGGTGACGATGACTTCATCATCGAAAACGCCCTGTGCAAAAGCGCTTGCGCCGGCCGACAGACCAATCGCCGCCGCGGCGCCGAATAGCGCGGATTTCGTTAATGAGTGGCCTCTGGTTTCAAAAGTGGTCACGATTCCCTCCCGTTTTCAGTCGCCCTGCTAATCATTTCCCTGCGGATCGTTGCTCCGCCTGGAAACCCTTCCGCAACGCCTCGCGCATGACGGACGCCTCGCTCACCAGCGGGCGCACCCGGCCGGCTGCGATCTCTTCCTTCGTAAACGGCGAAAAGTCCGCGGGCAAATGCTCCCTGTCGAACGTCGCCAGCGTCCAGTTCAAAAGCTCAGCCAACTGCTCATCAGGCATGCCGGCGTTCGCAACGCCGGGAACGCGGGTCAGGTACTCGCGGCCGCCCGCTACTGACAGAAACCGGGCGACGTCGGCGGCCATGCTCGGGGCGCCGTTGACGCTGCCTGTGGCGTCAGGCTGGTGACAGCCCTGACAGCTCATCATCCAGTTCATTTTCGCGCGCGCCTCGTTCTGAACGCCCGGCATCTCGGCGGACGCCGCGGCGGTCATCAGGATGAGCGCGGCGATTACTCTCATTTCTCCACCGCAGCTGCTGGAAAGGCGTCCAGCCTCAATGCATGGACCGCATTCGGCGTCGCGTTCTGATGCCGCGCCTTTACCGCTGCGACTTCCTCCGCAGTGAACGCCTTGGGCGGTTTTGCGGAGGGCGCTCCGGGCGCCGGCAGGGCGATCGAGTGATTGAGCACCGCTGCTATGTCCGCATCGGTCAGACCGGCCTGCGCGGGCATGACGCCGCGGATTTTCCTGCCGTCCACTTCTATCTCGCCCATTAGCCCGGCGACCACGGTCATGACGAGATAGTCGCGCCCGGCGTCGTTCGCGGCCGCCGCCGAAACCCGGCCGGCGAGCGCCGGAAAGGCGCCCGGCACGCCTTGCCCGTTCGGAAGGTGGCAAGCGGCGCAGCGCTGATAGATTTTGGCGCCATGCTCCGCTGATGCGGCCTGCGCGAACGCTGGCGGAGACATGACCGCCAAAACCGAAGCGAACAGCAACGCCCTCAAACCCATATTCATTCTTCTTTCAACGCAACGCCGATGATGACAGCCGTCGAACAGGTGTAGGCGGCCGTCGATGTGCCAAGGCACCAGTTTATATCATTATTGAGTTGCGGGCGCGTCATCGGACGCTCGCCCTCATTGCGGTTGCACAAACACCGCCCGCAGGCCGGCTTTCCGCAGCAGTCATTGTAGGAGATGATGTAATTGACGCCGTCGGCCGGATTCGTGCAGGTGCCGATCCAGGTGATTGGCGACATTTCCGTACCCGGCGGACAGGCGCTCGCCGACCCCCCGCAGCAGCTGCACAGGAAGCCGTCGATCCCGCAATAGCGCCAGTAATCGCAGCTTGCGGGATCGCCGGGATCCATCGGGTTTCCGGTCGATTGCGGCGCGACGCCGTCATACCCTGACCCGGTTGCGCCGCCCGAGGCGCGCGCGACAGGCAGTACTGGAAACATCGCGCCGCCGGTGATGAGTCCGCCAATAGTCGCCAGAACGCCCCGCCGCGAATTCATGCGCGCCAGGCCGCGGACCGCGCCTTCACTCAGTTTGTCGAAATCCTTCATGCGCCGATCCTCTGTTTCTGGCCGTGCTGATGTTCGTTGGCGCGACGCGCCGCATAATCCTGAAGCGAGGCGACGCCGCGCTCCTTAGCTTCGAAGAGGCTTTCGAGATGTTCCCGGCTGTTCACGAGGCCCATGCCCGCGATCTTGCCGTCACCGTCAAGGAGCACCGCATAGGGCAGCTTGCCGACCCCGAACGAACGGCCAAGCTGTTCTGAAAGGACATAGGGGAAGTCGTCGAGTTTCTCGCGGGATTGAAACTCGCGATGCTTTTCCGCGTCGCCGCCGTCGCTCGCAAGAATGACGTTAAGCCAATCGCGCTCTGCGGCGGCGATCGAACGCACGACGGGAATCAATGTCTTGCAGATGGGACAATCCGGGGAAAGAAAGAAATAAAGCTGGCTGACGCCGCCGGCTCCCACAGCGACCGGCCGCCCGTCGATCGCCGTCAGCGACAGCGGCGGCGCCGCTTCGCCGACTTTCAGCCGCTGATTGACGGCAAGCGCGCCGGCCGGCGCAATGCGTTCATGCAAGACGCCGATCTGCCGCGCGAGCGCGAAGCACATGACGCCGAGCCCAAGGACGAGAACGCCCAGCAACGCCTGCGATACGATCAAGGCCGTCATCATCGCGCATGCCCCGCAAGATGGAAGCGTGCGGCGTTGGCGCGGATCGCTTCGAACGAAAGATAGAACGCCGCCGCCGTCGGAACGAACAGGGCGATCGCCATGAAGTCAGGGGCGGTCAGCGGCCGCTGCGCCGCCGGCGCCGCCGCAACAAGCGCTGCGGCGATCAGGACGCCGTTGCGCGCGAGAAGTCCGGAACTCAGGCGATCCGCCGGCGTTCCGAAACTGCACCCGCAGTCAATTTCGGTCCGGCCGCGCATGATGTTGACGGCGATCGCCGCCGCATAGACGAGAAGGATCGCCGCCGCCGCCAATGCGCCCGCAGCGCGCGTCGAAGGAAGGAGAACAAGCAATGCAGTCGCCGCCTCGAAAGCGATGATGGAGATCACCGCTGCCGGAACCGCAATCGAGGGCAGGACGCGATAATTCCTCAGCACACCCTCAAATTCACGCAATCCGAGAGCCTTGTGCGCCGCAGATGCTGCGAACAGCAGCCCGAGCGAAAAACCAAGAGCAACGGATATCGCGGGATCGATCGCCAAGGTTGGTCAGCTCCTGTCAGTCGGCAATGATGGCGAAGGGCGACATCACGATCTGGCCGCCGATCCGCCGCACAAATTCGCCGGTGTTCGCCTTGAAAACGTCAAGCGACATATCGGGATTCAGCGCGACAAGATAAGGATCGGCGCCGCCGGTCACCTCGATCAACTGGCTGTCGCTGCGCAGTTTCAGCCGGTTCATGACCTTTCTCGCCTTCGGATCAATAACCCAGACCTCGTCGCCTCCGGTGTCGTGATCGTCAATCGTATCGGTCTTGCGTGTCAGAAGATAAAGACGCCCCGCATCGTCCTTCGATGCAAGCTGCCAACCCGACGGCAACCGCTTGCCCCCCGCATCTTCCTTTTTCCCGATACCGGGGATCTTGCTGAAAAAGCCTTTCTTGGCGGGGGCCGGCTCCTCAGCCGCGATCGGCCATGACTCGCCGACGACGGCCGCCTCGCCGTTCAAGTCGATTTCCTGGATCTTGCCTTTGTAAGTCGGAAAATAGGCGACGCCGTCGATGATCGCCGGGCGCGTAAACATCGGGTCGTTGTCGATATCGGAGAACGGCGCGCTCATCGACTGCCCCGCCTGTCTGCCTGCGGCGTCAAGCTTTGTCGAAACGATCCCGCCGTTGCCGCAAAGGCTTGCGAAGCCTCCAGCCTTCAGCGCAAAAGCATGCACGCAGCCGGGAATATCGACATCGCCGACGACGCGCCGGTTGATCAAGTCGACAACCGTGACCGAAGAGGCGGGCGTGAAATTAAAGACGTAGGCGAACCGTTCATCCGCCGAAAGTTGAAAGGCGCCGGCTTCCGTCAGCGTTTGCGCGCGCTTGCCGCCGGGCAGGACGATTTCGCCGGTCTGGTTGAGTGTCGCCTTGTCGTAAATCGAGAGGACGTCGGTGCGCACGCCGCGATGACCGCGCGAATAGAAT
>CALKYG010000375.1 GCA_938003575.1 uncultured Alphaproteobacteria bacterium | reverse complement strand
GCCGCCCGCGAGGCGCCTGGCCGTATGGCGCCACCGCGCCGCGCCAGCCGGCCCGCCTGGATCGCGCGGGCGGCCGACACGCCAGCCGCGCTGCGGGTTACGTTGTTTTCCGGCAATTACAATTACGTCATGGATGGGCCAGTCCGGGCGTTGAACCGTTTGGTCGCCCGCCTCGAAGCGTGCGGCCACAAGGCTCTTGTTTTCGCGCCGACCACGAAAAGGCCCGCTTTCAAACATGCTGGGGAGCTTGTTTCGATTCCATCCGTCGCGCTGCCCGGGTCACGCAGTGAATACAGGCTCGGCCTCGGCCTCAGGGGCGAGCAGCGGCGGCGGCTTGAAGATTTCGGCCCGACGATTGTTCATGTGGCGGCGCCGGACTGGCTTGGGCTTTCGGCGCTGAATTACGCCCAAAGTCGGGGAATTCCTGCGGTCGCATCCTTTCACACGAGGTTCGACACCTATCCGCGCTATTACGGAATGGCCTGGCTTGAGGGCCGCGTCACCGACTACATGCGGTATTTCTATGCGCGCTGTGAACGCGTCTATGCCCCGTCGCAGTCGATGGTGGACGAATTAAGGCGCGATCGCATCGGCAGGGATATCCGCCTGTGGGCGCGCGGGGTGGATCAGAAGCTGTTTAACCCCGTGCGCCGCGACATGGCCTGGCGCCGTTCTCTGGCGATCGCCGACGACGAAATTGTCGTCGCCTTCGTCGGCCGCGTCGTTCTTGAAAAGGCGATCGACGTGTTTGCCGACGCCCTCCGCCTGGCCGCGGCCTCTGACGCGAAGATTCGTGCGATGGTGGTTGGCGACGGTCCGGAGCGTAAGCGGTTTGAGGAAATCCTGCCGACCGGCGTTTTCACCGGCTATCTTGAGGGCGAGAGCCTCGCCAGAGCTTATGCAAGCGCCGACATATTCTTCAATCCGAGCATTACCGAGACTTTCGGCAATGTGACGCTGGAAGCGATGGCGAGCGGACTTCCCGCCGTATGCGCGGCGGCGTCCGGAAGCCGGTCGCTTGTCGACGACGGCGCCACAGGCGTTCTAGTCGCAGATGCGCGAGACGCCGGCGGTTTTGCGCGGGCGCTGATAGCGCTTTCATCGGATGGCGGCGTTCGACGGAGAATGGGCGAGGCGGCGCTCGCGAAGGCTCGGGCGTTTGATTGGGAATCTATCCTTGATCGATTGATCGAGGATTATCAGGAAGTCGCCGCGAGAAGTTTACGGATCCGACACAAATAGATAACGCAGACGTCAAACTCGCGCGCTAGCCGCAATGAAACTTTGCGGTCCAGCCGGAGCAATGAGCATGCGTCTCGTCGACGTTTCCGAGTTTTTTAGCGACTTCGGCGGCGGCGTGCGCACCTACGCGCATCAAAAACTCGACGAGGCCGCCAAATCGGGACTTGAAACCGTCATCATCGCGCCAGGCCCCGCCGATCGACGCGAGAAGCGGCTCGGCGGAGAAGTGATCTGGGTCCGTTCTCCGGTCCTTCCTCTGGATCATCGATACCACCTTTTCGCTGATATCCGTCCGATCCACTCTTTGCTCGACGAACTGTCCCCGGACGTCGTCGAAGGCTCGTCGCCTTGGCGCGGCGGGTGGGCCGTTGCGACGTGGAAAGGCAAAGCAGTCCGGTCATTATTCCTGCACCAGGATCCGGTCGCCGCTTATCCCCAATCGCTCTTGTCGCCCGTGGTCAGTCCGGATCGCGTGGATCAATTTTGCCATTGGTTCTGGGCCTATTTGCGACGGCTCGCACGCCGCTTTGACGTCACTGTCGCGCCGAGCGCGTTCTTCGGCCGCCGGCTCGCCAGATTCGGCGTCGCCGACCCGTTCGTTTGCCCTCTCGGCGTCAACAAGAGCGCTTTCTCCCATTCCCTGCGCGACGAACATGTGCGGCGCGATATGCTCGCCGAGTGCGGCGTCGAAGATCCGTCCGCCGTGTTGTTCCTTTCTGTCGGAAGACACCATCTGGAAAAGCGGCTTCCAATGCTGGTCAAAGCGCACCGGGAGTTTTCAAAAGAAAGACGGTCGGCGCTTTATGTCATCGGCGACGGACCGATGTGGCGGTCGGTGAAACGCGCGGCGTCCGGGGTCGACGGAGTGCATATAGCCGGACCGGAGACCGATCGGGTTTCCCTTGCCCGAAAATTCGCCAGCGCGGACGCGCTCTTGCATGGGGGCGCGGCCGAGACGTTTGGCCTCGTCGTCGCTGAGGCGCTCGCTTCGGGCCTTCCGATCGTCGCGCCGAACGCGGGCGGCGCCGTCGATCTTTCGCACCCTGCTTTCGCGGAAACCTATAGATTCGGCCGCGCCCGCGATCTGGCCGCCGCAATGCGCCGCATGGTTGCGAGAAACCGCGACGAGCTGTCGCTCGCGGCTCGCGCCGGGGCCAATCGCGTGATCGGCCCTGCCGAGCATTTTGAGGCGCTGTTCGCACACTACCAGGGCCTATTGCGGGAGGATAGGATTGAACGAGCGGCCTAGGTCGTCAGCCACGGCTTCTCCCGCAGTTTGAGTTCGCTGACGCCGCGATTTGCAAGACGGGGACCGAGATAGTCATAGAAATACCAGTCGCGCCAACGACGCCGAACAGTGTGATAAATGAGCCTTTCGGACAACGACCAACGCACGCGCCGGCGATCAATTCGCCGCATCGAGGGCGCGCACCAATGCCGGAGGTCATATGCGACGGCCCCGACCTTTGAGATCCGGTGGATGACCTCGTGATCCATAAGGCAATAGGGCCAGATGTCGGGCCCAAAACCGCCGACCGCGAGAAGCGCATCAGTGCGGAACGACTGGGCGTAGCCTCCGCCATGCGCCTGTGTCGGCATGAGGGCGGCGCTAATTGCCCGACAGATCCGTTTAAGCCTCGGCTTCCACCCGGCGCCCCCGTCGTCGAGCGCTACAGCCGCCACGAACTTTCCGCCATCCCGGGACAACATTGCGTTGCAACGATTGAGATATTCTGGGGGATAATAGGCGTCGGCGTCGCAAGTCGCGACGAACGGCGTCTCGACAAATGTGAGACCCGTTTTAAGCGCAGACGCTTTTCCAGGTCTTTCTTCTGCGCGCATGTCGATCGGAAGCCCAGGGTGCTCGGCGCACACAGATTCGATTTCGGCGCACGAGGCGTCGGTCGAACCGTTGTCGACGAGGATGATCTTCTCCGGAGCAAGCGTTTGGGCGGCGAGCGAACGCAAAGTCGCGCCAATGAATCCCGCTTCATTATAAAAGGGCAAAAGAATGCTCCAACCGGAGCAGCCGGCTTTGTGCAGCATGGGATGGCCGCCTTTCTTGCTCAGGAGCTCCATTCCTGCCCCAAATTTGTGACACTTCGCCGAAAGCGTCCCGGGTCACGCACCGCTGTCCACGCCGGCGCCGCCGCCTGCGGCGTGAATTCACCACCGAAGAAATCCCGATGACTTCCATTTTGACCTTAAGGGGCGCCGTTTCCATCGCGCGAGAGCGTTTTGCGCGACCCGAAGCAAGACGTATGCTGGCGCTAACGCAATACGTCCTTCTCGCCACAATTATTGTCTATCTCTTCGCGCGGCTATCCGAAGTTGGCTGGCGCGCGGTCGCAGGGTCATTTCCGAGCTCGCCCCTTTTCTACATAATATTCCTGGTGCGGTATTTTGCTCTGCCGCTCAGCGAGATATCGACATACAAGATCGTATGGCGGCGGCCCCTTTGGCGCCATTTCCCCGCGTTCATCCGCAAGCGCGTCTACAATTTCGCGGTGATGGGATATTCCGGCGAAGCCTTCTTCTCGCTTTGGGCGCGGCGCAATCTCGACCTTTCGGACAAAGAGATCCTTGTCGGCGTGAAGGACAACAACCTCATCTCCGCACTTGCGTCAAATCTCGCGACCGCAATTCTCGTTTTCTCCCTTTTCATTACGGGCCGGCTCGTGGACGACTTCGGTCCGCTTCGGGGAGCTTCGATCCTGTTCGGGCTTGCTTTCGTCTCCTCGCTCGGCCTTGCGCTTGCCTTCATGGTCTTCAAGCGCCGGATCATCGGCCTTCCTGACGGCGTGATGACGAAAGTCTTCGCCATCAACGCAGCCCGCATATTGCTTATGATAGTGCTGCACGCCCTGCTTTACTGGTCGGCCATTCCGGGACCGGAACTGACCGACTGGCTCATTTTTGTCGCCCTGCACTTTGTTCTCAGCCGGGCGCCGCTTGTGCCGAACCCGGATATTGTCTTTCTTACCGCCGCGCTCCACCTCGCCTCTTCGGTCAACATTAGTGAGACTGTGATCGCGGGAATGCTGGTCGCAGAGGCCGGACTTTCCCAGATTCTCAATTTCACCCTGTTCGCAGCGACAATGCATTTGGCTCGTTGGCGCAGCCGGACAAAGGCCCTTGAGGCGCCGACCGGATGAACGGGGCGCCGGGCCGGCGGCGCCCTCGTCGCTTTTACCGCGGCCCGGAATTCGCTACAGACGGCGCTCGACCCCTTTCTGAAACACCAAAGGCCCTGAAGGGCGACGTCCACCAATGGGTCTTCTTGACCGCTACATCCTGCGATCGGTCGCAACCCCGTTAACGCTCGCACTCTGCGTGGCGGCGGCCTTGCTGCTGATTGAGCACATGCTGCGCCTGTTCGATTTCGTGCTCGCCGAACAGGGTCCGGTCGACGTCGTCTGGAGGATGCTGGCGAACCTGGTGCCGCATTATTTGAGCCTTGCTTTGCCGCTTGGGGCCTTCCTCGGCGTGCTCCTAGCGTTTCGCAACCTGTCGATATCGAGTGAACTCGATGCGATGAACTCAAGCGGGGCCTCTTTCGGGCGTTTGATGCGGCCGGTCTATGGGCTGCTGTTGATGCTTGCAGTCTTTGATTTTATTCTTGTCGGCTACATCAAGCCGTTCGCGCGCTATGAATATGACAAGATACGCTTCGACGTCACGAGCGGCGCTTTCGGGATCAAGATACCGCAGGGCGAGTTTGTCGACATTACCGACGAGGCGACGATCCGGCTTGGAAAGGTCGACGCGTCCGCAAAGGAAGCGCAGGATATTTTTCTTGAGATGCGGGAGCCGCGGGGCAGGCGCACAGTCATCACCGCTGAAAAAGGCGGCATCTCTACCAATCCGGAGATATCTCATCTCCTCCTGAAACTGTCGAAAGGGCGCCAGCTTTTCATCGACAATAACGGCGCGCGCCTCAGAACGCTTGATTTCGAGAGTCTCGATCTGGAAATCGAGCTGCCGGCGATCGCGATGTTTCGGGCGCGCGGCGGCGATGCCGACGAAGCAACGTTTTCGGAAATTGTCAGGCTGTTGACATCCGACAACGCGAGTTCGTCGCCCTTGCGGCTGCCCTATCTCGCCCAGCTTCACTGGACGATCATTCACCCGCTGACTTTTATCGCCCTGCCTATTCTCGCGGTCGCCATGGGCGTCACCAGTCGCCGCCAGACGTCCAACCTGAAACCCGTGCTCGGCGTAGCCTTTCTCATCATCTATCACGAACTGCTTGAGGAATGGGGGCTCGTCAATGCGTCGCTCGGGCAGTTGTCGCCCTACCTGTCAATGTGGGGGCTTTTCGCGCTATTTTTCGGCCTCAGCGTCTTGCTTTATCGCAACTCGATCGAACAAACACGGCGCACCAAGACGGAGGAAAGCCGCGAGGAAGAGACCGTCCGGGTCCCGGGCGCCACAGCGGAAGGCGGCGAGTCCTTCATACGTCAAGGCGCGGCGCAATGAACGGCCTCGACAGCGTGTTTCTCCGCTATGTGGGCCGCCTTTTTGCGGTTCGGTTCATTGGCCTGCTGGCTTTCTTCGTCATCATCCTGCAGGCGCTTGACCTCCTCAACCGCTCAGAGGCGATCATGGCGGCTGACGGAGCGACTTCACAGTCGATTGTCCGCTACATCCTCCTGCGCTCGCCGCAAATCGTCAGCCAGTTCACGCCTTTCGCCGCGCTGTTGTCGATCGTCGTAACCCTTTCCGCACTCAACCTGTCGAGCGAGATCGTCATTATGCGCGCCGCCGGCATGTCCATACACCGGGTGCTGGCGCCGATTGGCGTTTCCTGTTTCGTGATCGCCGCCGGGCACTTCGCATTCCACGAACTTGTCGTCGTGGGCGGATCGGAAAAGCTTGCCTATTGGGACGCCAACGATTTCGCCGTCGGTCTCGATTATGACGACGCGACGCGCACGAATATTCGCCTTACGCATGAGAACGAGATTATCAGCGCCGCCTCGGCGGTGCGCACGCCGGGCGGCGCACGGCTCTCCGGCGTCGTCATCTACACGCTCGACAGTCAAGGGCTCGTCCGGTCGATTACCGAGGCGGGGCTTGCGGTCGCCGAAGACGGCGCGTGGCGACTGATCAACGTGCGCGAAGCGCGGGACCCGACGACACAGCCGGACACGACGCGGGAGAAAGCGTGGGCGACCACGCTCAACCCGGAGCTGCTTTTCGCGCTCACGCTCAATCCGGACCGATCATCCCTTTCGACGATCATCCGGCAGATCGGCCAGCTTGGCCGGGACGGCGCCGATACGCGCCCGGCGACGACATCGTTGCTCGGGCGCTTTTCAAAACCAATGTCAACGCTGATCATGCCGCTGCTGGGCGCGATCGCCGGCTTCGGCGTAAGCCGACAGGGCAATCAATTGATGCGGGCGACTGGCGGGGCGGCGCTCGGCTTCGTCTATTTTGTCGCCGAGAACCTGATGCTCGCCGTCGGCAAGCTCGGCGTCGTGCCGCCTGTCCTCGCCGCCTTCTTTCCATTTGCGCTTTTCCTCATTGTCGGATTCGCCATCCTTCTCGCCATGGAGAGCTGAACCCTCGACATTGCGATGTGGGCGGCTATTAAGGCGGACATGGACGCACAGCACCCGATGGAGGACGAGGCGGCCGCCGCCCTCCCAGCGGCGCCAAAGGTCGTCTCGCTCGGCTGCCGACTCAATCTTGCCGAAGGCGAGGCGATCAGGCGGCTGGCCGCCGGAGCAGGGCTTAGAGAACTAATCGTCGTCAACAGCTGCGCCGTAACCAGTGAAGCGGTGCGCCAGACCCGACAGCAAATCAGGCGGGCGCGGCGCGCCAATCCGCGCGCGCGCGTTGTCGTTACAGGGTGCGCGGCGCAGATTGACGCGAAGGCGTTCGCCGATATGCCCGAAGTGGACGCCGTGATCGGCAATTCCGAAAAGCTTGACGCTGCGGAATGGGCCGCGCTTGGCGCCTCCCCGGGAGGCGTGCGCGTCAACGACATTATGTCGGTGCGCGAGAACGCCGCCCACCTGACTGACGGATACGGCGATCGCGCCCGCGCGTTTCTTCAGGTTCAGAACGGCTGCGATCATCGCTGCACGTTCTGCATCATCCCCTTCGGGCGGGGACCTTCACGCTCTGTCGCCATCGCCGAAGCGGTCGCTTCCGTGCGGCGGCTCGTGGACGCCGGCCACCCGGAAATCGTGCTCACCGGCGTCGACTTGACCTCCTGGGGGCATGATCTCGACGGCAACCCGCGTCTTGGCCGCCTTGTCGCCGCAATCCTCGACGCAGTTCCGGATCTTTTCCGCCTTCGGCTGTCGTCCGTCGACTGCGCCGAGATCGACGACGAACTGTTCGAACGGCTCGCGGGCGATAATCGCGTCGCGCCCTATCTACACCTGTCGCTGCAAGCCGGGTCGAACATGATCTTGAAACGCATGAGGCGCCGACATTCGCGAGAGGATGCGATCGCTCTTTGCGAAGCCCTGCGCCGCCGACGGCCGGCGATCGCCTTCGGCGCTGATCTCATCGCGGGCTTCCCGACTGAAACGGAGGCGATGTTTGAACAAAGCATTGCGCTCATCGGCGACGCCGGCGTGAGTTACGTACATGTATTTCCATATTCCTCGCGGACGGGAACGCCGGCTGCGCGCATGCCGCAATTGCCGCGCGACATCATCTCCGAACGGGCGCGACGGCTGAGAGAGGCAGGCGCGGCGGCGTTTGAGGCGTTTCTCGACAGTCTGACGGGAATGACTGACACCGCCGTGATCGAAAGCGGCGGTCGAGCCCGGCTCGGAAACTTCGCGTCGGCCCGATCGCCGGATCTGTCATTGCGTCCCGGAGAGGTCGTCCGCCTGCGCCTCACGGGGAGGCAGGGCGACTTCCTGTTGTCGGAAAGGGCGGACTACTAATGAGCCGCAGCTCAGGCAACAAAAAAAAGCCGCGCCCCGAAATCGCTTTCGAGGCGCGGCTTTGAAAGTATTAACCGCAGACCTTAAGCCGCTTTCGCTTTGGCCTTGCGCTTCGCGCGCTTGGCTTTCTTCGCTGCCGGCTTTGCGGCCTTTTTCACGGCCTTCTTGGCCGTCTTTTTCGCCGTTTTTTTCGCGGCCGGTTTGGCGGCTTTTTTCGCTTTGGCCATCGCCATGCTCGTCTCCATGAAAAAGGCTGACTTACTTCAGCCGACGTGAAACAAGTTGCTGCGCCGCGGTTTCTGGCAAGAGAAAAAATGACGAAGCCCAAAAAATTTTTGACCGGCCTGTTCGGCAAGCGACACGCAGAAAGCGCTCAGTCCGACCCCGAAACGGGAATCCCGCAGCCTTCAGGAGAGCCTGCTCCGGGGCATGCTGACGGCGCGTCGGCGATTGAAGAAAGGCCTGGGAAACAGGGTTTTCTTGAGCGTCTCGCCGGAGGGCTTGCTCGCTCGTCGCAGCGCCTTTCTGACAGTGTTGCTGCTATCGTCACAAAGAAAAAGCTGGACGAGGAGACGCTCGACGAAGTCGAGGAAATCCTGATCGCCGCCGACCTCGGGGTTGCGGCGGCGGGGCGGGTGCGGGCGGCGCTTGCGCGCGACCGATTCAATAAGGAAGTCACCAGCGACGAGGTCCGCATTGCGCTCGCCGATGTTGTCGCGGCGGCGCTGAGGGATCACGAACGCGCGCTCACAATCGACGCAAGCCGGCGTCCCCACGTTATTCTGATGGTTGGCGTCAACGGCGCGGGAAAGACGACAACGATTGGAAAGCTCGCCGAGAAATACCGTAAAATCGGGCTTAAAGTGATGCTTGCGGCTGGCGACACATTTCGCGCGGCGGCGGTCGAACAGCTGAAAATCTGGGGCGAACGAACGGGGGCTTCTGTCATAGCCGGGGGAACGGGCGCCGACGCCGCAGGCCTCGCCTTCGAGGCTCTTGAGCGCGCGAAGGCGGAAGGCGCCGACCTACTCCTGATCGACACCGCCGGCCGCCTCCAGAACAAGCGTGAGCTTATGGACGAACTCGCAAAAATCGTCCGCGTCCTCAAAAAGCTTGACCCCGGCGCGCCGCACGACACGCTTCTCGTTCTGGACGCGACAGTTGGGCAGAACGCCATTTCCCAGGCCGACGCCTTCCGGGAGATCGCAGGCGTTACCGGCCTCATCATGACGAAACTGGACGGAACAGCTCGGGGCGGCGTTCTCGTCGCCCTCGCCGAAAAGCATCCGTTGCCGATCCATTATGTCGGCGTCGGCGAGACGGTCGACGATCTCCAGCCATTCAACGCGACGGATTTCGCCCGGGCGCTCGCCGGACTTTCATCGTTAGGCGGGCGAACGTAGAGGCGAGACCATGAGAAAATCGACGAACTCCCGACGCCTTGGCGGCCGAGCGAAATTCATGGTCGACTTCGGCCCCCTGCTCGTTTTCTTCATCGCCTACTTCTTCGGCGGAAAGATCGCCTTGGCCTTCGGGGGTGTGATCGAAGAGGGGGGCGAACTTTTCCTTGCCGTCGCCTTCTTCATGCCGGCCTATGCGATCGCATTCGCCTACAGCGTGGTTAGAGAGCGGCGCGTCGCCCCGATGCTCCTCGTCAGCGGTGTCGCGATCGGCGTCCTCGGCTCGCTAACTCTCATCCTGCATGACAAGACATTCTTCTATATGAAGCCGACTATCGTCTACATCATGTTTGCGTTGACGCTCGCGGCCGGGCTTGCCACGGGTCGAAACTTCCTGCGGACGCTATTCGACGGGGCGCTCCATCTTCCGGACGCGGCTTGGCGCATCCTGACGCGGCGCTATGTCATTTTCTTCACCGTCCTCGCCCTCGCCAACGAGATCGCCTGGCGCTGGCTGACGCGCGAGTGCGATCTGTCAGCGGCATCCGCATGTGCGGGAGAGGGGCAATGGGTCAATCTGAAGATCTGGGGCTTTACCGGTATCAACATTATTTTCGCAATCGCTCAGGCGCCCTTTCTCGTCAAACACGCCGAGACGAAGGAGGCGACGGACGGTCAGAGCCCGTCGACAGGATTGGAGTAAGGCGCGAAATCCAATTTCGACAGACTTTCGCGCCATTGACGGAGCGCCCAGCCGACCGTTGGAAACGCGATTTCCGGCCAAGGGATTTCCTCCCAGTCGAAAAGGCGGACCTCGAGGCTCTCGGGCCCAGGCGCTGATTGAGGCGCGGCCAGCGTTCCGCGAAACATGATCTGAACCTGCGAAATACGGGGAACGCTGTAAACGGCGAGAATGCGCTCGAGGACCGCGACGACGCGCGCTTCCTCATAAGCTTCGCGGCGTGCGCCGTCTTCGATGCTTTCCCCGATTTCGAGGTATCCCGCCGGCAGGGTCCAGAAGCCCTTCCGCGGATCGATCGCGCGCCGACAGAGAAGGACCTTTCCCTCGAAACTCAAAACCGAGCCGACGACGACTTTCGGATTGCGATAGTCGATGAACCCGCAACGCCCGCAAACGTCGCGTTCGCGATCGTCGCCTTCGGGCCTTTCCTTGCGGAAGTGCGGTCCGGCAGGGGGGTCTTCGCTCATAGTCCGCGTCCCATCCATTTCGTCCGATAATCCCGCCTGCTGATTATCAGCGCAAGTCACGTTGAAAATGTGATCGACGACGCATTGAAAATTCGCCGGTTACGGATGATATCCCTTGACCAGGCGAATGATCCGGACGAAACGGACCAGAGCGGCGGCGATTGCCTTGTCAGGATGGTTGTCGCCGCGGCCGCCTCGCTGCAGCGCCGCATTGAAGCGCGCCGCCAAACCTCAGGGAGAAGCCGAAATGGCGAACTACGATCTCAGAAAATCACCAGGACACCTCTTGCGCCGCGCGCAGCAGTATGCGCACGACCTTCATTCGAGCGCTGTTGGCGCGAACGGCCCTACTCCGCGCCAGTTCGAAGTGCTGCATGTCGTTTCCCGGAATAAGGGAATCAGCCAGACGGATCTCGTGAAGGCGACCGGCATCGACCGCTCCACGCTCGCGGACATGATCGCTCGCATGCTAAAAAAGGGCCTTTTGTCCCGTTCGCGCGACAAGGAGGACGCTCGCGCAAACAACGTCTCCATCACGCCGGCGGGGGCGCGTGTCCTCAGCGGCGCGGCCTCAGGCGTCGCCCGCGCCGACTCCGCGACGCTAGGCGTCTTGCCGAAAGCTCAGCAGGCCGCCTTCATGAAGGCGCTGGGCGCGTACGCCGCCGCGCTCGATCTGATCGCCGAGGGCGGCGCGCCGAAGCCCGCTAGAAAGACCGCAAAGAAAAAAGCGCCGGCAAAGAAGAAAGCGAAGCGAGGGCGCCGCTGAACCTCAGCGGGGGAACTCAACTGCAAGGCCGCCAGGAGGCGGCCTTTTTTGTCTGTTTGCTTGCCTAACCGGGGCCGGAACGCGCCGCGCTGGCGAGGCCGGCAAGCGAAGTTCGTCGCTCAAGGCCGCCAAGGGCCAGCATCCTGTCATACAGGACGACCGCGGCCGCGACCGAAAGATTGAGGCAGAATCTCGTCGGAATTTTCACAAGGTGCGCGCAACGCGCCTTTGCGGCGTCTGAAAGATTTCCTTTTTCTGGCCCGAGGATGTAGGCGGCGCATTGCGGGTGAGGAAAGGTCGGAAGCTCGACAGCTTTTTCGTCGAGTTCGACCCCGATGAGGATGCAACGATGAGGAAGCACGATATCTTCCGCTGTCGACCAATCATAGAGCGGGATATGTCCGGCGCTTTTTGATGTATCGGATAATGCGGCTTCCCGAATCTTCATCGGCGACCCTACTGTAAAGACAAAACTGGCGCCGAAGGCATGCGCGGTTCGCATCACAGCGCCCAAATTCATCTGCTTTGATATGCGTTCGGAGCCAATGCCGAAGTACCCGCGCATGTTGAAGCCGCCTCCTTCGCGCGCGCATTGACTTTCGCGGGCGCCGACTCGCATTGTGCCGCATGCACCGCGACCAGTTCAACATGCCCGCAGGGCCCTATTTCCTGTCGCATTCCGTGGGCCTGCCGCCGAAGACCGCCCGGGCGGCGTTTGAAGCGGATTTCATGAATCCCTGGGCCGCCGGCGACTTCAACATTTGGTCGGAGTGGCTTTCCGTCATCGATCGCTTTCGTGAAACGCTTGCGCCCCTCATCGGCGCCTCGCCGCGCGATATATGCCCTCAGACGAACGTTTCGAGCGCACTCACAAAACTGCTCTTTTCACTGCCCGTTAGACCGGGGCGCACGAAGATCGTCCTCTGCGAGGAGGACTTTCCAACGGTCGGTTTTGTAATTGCGCAGGCGAGACGCCTCGGCCTAACGCCGGTCTTTGTTTCGAGCGGGCCGCATCTCGCTGATCCGGAAGCTTGGAGCAGGGCGTTCGCAGATGATGTCCACCTTCTCCATCTGACTCATGTTTTTTCTAATCTAGGGCTTAGGACCCCAGTTGCGGAGATCGTCAGGAGAGCTCGGGCCCATGGCGTCATCACCGTCGTCGACGCGGCGCAATCGGCAGGCGGCATTGAAGTGTTCGCGAGTGACTGGAATTCCGATTTTCTGACGGGCACGTCGCTCAAATACCTTTGCGGCGGGCCAGGCGCAGCCTTTTTATGGGTGAATCCGAACATTGTTGGGACGTGTGCGCCTGCAGACGTCGGCTGGTTCAGCCATGAAAACCCTTTCGAGTTCGACATTCGGCGCTTTCAATATGCTGAAGGGGCCGCGCGATTCTGGGGCGGCACGCCGTCGGTCGTTCCTTTCGCGCTGGCTGCCGCTGGGGCGGCTGCCGTCGCCGCCGCCGGCGTCGCCTCGATTTTCGCCCATAATCAGGCGCTTATCGATCGCATCGTCGATGGGCTGCCGGACGGCGCATTCATATCGCACACACGCAGGGAAGAACGCGGATGCTCTTTCATTCTGAAGCCGCGCGATATGGCGCAAACGCTGTCGGCGCTCGAGGACGAGAAGATCGGCTTCGACCGCCGCAGCGGTGGGCTACGATTTTCTATTCATCTTTACAATGACGAATCCGATGCTGATCGGCTCATCTCGGCGCTCAAGCCTTTCTTTTAGAGATCAAGCGTCAGCAGCACCGGCGCATGGTCCGAGGGACGCTCCCAGCCGCGGCAATCGTCGCGGATCGAGAATCCCCGCCGGCCGAGACCAAGAGCGGCCTTTTCAAGCGCCGGCGTCACCCAGACATGGTCGAGGCGCCGGCCGCGGTTCGATGCGCGCCAGTCCTTCGCGCGATAGGACCACCAAGTGTAGATCTTCTCCGGTTCGGGTATCGCCTCCCGCGCCACGTCGATCCAGCGCCCCGCCGTGATCGCTGCGTTCAAGAGATCGACCTCAACGGGGGTGTGGGAGACGACGTCGAGAAGCTGCCTGTGCGACCAGACATCATTCTCGCACGGCGCGACATTCAGGTCGCCGACCAGTATTTCCCTGCGCCTCGGCGCTTCGCTGAACCGGCGGGCGATATCCCTCAGAAATTCCAGCTTGTGAGCGAATTTGGCATTCTCCGCCGGGTCGGGGATGTCGCCGCCAGCGGGAATATAGAAATTGTGCAGACGCACGCCGCCCGGCAGCGTCGCCGCGATGTGCCGGCAATCGTCCTTGCGGCAGAACTTTTCTGTTTTCTCGTCCTTCAGGGGCGCACGCGAGACTATGGCGACGCCGTGATAGCCGGGCTGGCCTGAAACCGCCTGATGCGGATAGCCCGCCGCCTTCAGCGCCTTTGCGGGAAACTGGTCGTTCGAGCACTTGATTTCCTGCAGACACAAAACGTCAGGTTGCTCTTCATGTAAGAATCTGAGGACGAGATCTATGCGAAGGCGAACAGAGTTGATGTTCCAGGTGGCGATTTTCATCAGTATCAGGTCCGGCGGCGGGGCTGCGACCATAGACGATGAAAAATCGCATGCAACCGCACTTGCCTCCGCCGCCAGAACGGTTGATGACCGTCCCGCTTTATGAGCCTTGAGAGCGCGCTTCTCCCCGACGGAGTATCCGCAGCTGCGGTCGTTTTCGTCGTTTTTTCAAGCTTTCTCACTTCGGCGCTTACCGCCGCTTTTGGGCTTGGCGGCGGCCTTGCGCTTCTTGCGGTCATGGGCGCCATGATGCCGCCGGCAGCGGTCATTCCTGTTCACGGCATTGCGCAGCTTGGCTCAAACGCCAGCCGGCTTGCGTTGCAATGGCGATCCGTCGTCTGGCCGATCGTCCTTTGGTTTTCGGCGGGATCGCTCATCGGCGCCGTCATCGGAGCCCGGCTTTTTGTCGAATTGCCGGAGTCGCTCCTGAAGGCGTTGATCGGCGCCTTTGTTCTGCTGACCGTATACGGACCAAAGCCGAGGGGATTTTCACCAGGCGCCCGGACCTTTTTTGCGACCGGGGCAGCCAGCGCCATTATCTCAATGTTCGTCGGCGCCACCGGTCCGATCGCCGCCGCCATGGTCGGCGGCATGGGCAATCCTATCGGCGCGATATTGGGCGGGCTCATCGTCGGCCTGCTTGAGGCCTTCAGCGCCGGCTATCTTTCTTCCACCTATAAGGACGCGGTCGCCTTCATCGTCATTCTGGCCGTGCTTTTCGCCATGCCGGGCGGTCTGCTCGGACGGGCAAGCGTGGAGCGGGTTTAATGGCAAAGACGCTCCTTGCGCACCGGCTGGCGGTGCCGGCAGTCCTTGCCATCCTGGTGGTGGCGATC
>CALKYG010000374.1 GCA_938003575.1 uncultured Alphaproteobacteria bacterium | reverse complement strand
GTTCGATGAAGTGACGTATGGATAGGTGCCGTGGTCGACGTCGAGGAGAACGCCTTGCGCGCCCTCAAACAGGACGCGCTTGCCGGTCTTTCGCGCCTCGTCGAGCAGTTTCCAAGCCGGCTTGATGAAAGGCGCAATCCTCGGCGCAACATCCGTCAGCATCGCCGTGAGGGTCGCCGGATCGACCTCCGCCGCGCCAAAACCCCGTCGCAGCGCGTTGTGATGAACGAGGAGATTCTCGACCTTGGCGGCCAGTGTATCCGTATAGAGAAGGTCGACGGCGCGAATGGCGCGCCGTCCGGCGCGGTCTTCATAGGCAGGGCCGATGCCGCGCTTCGTCGTGCCGATGCGGACGCCGGAATTCGACGTCTCGCGCATCGCGTCAAGCTCCGAGTGGACAGGCAGAATGAGAGTTGCGTTTTCCGCTATTGCGAGACTGTCCGGCGTCACGCTGACGCCCTGTGCCTCGATGCGCTCGATTTCGCCGAGCAGCGCCCAGGGGTCGACGACGACGCCGGACCCGATAATTCCAAGCCGGCCTTCGCGCACGACGCCCGAAGGAAGCAGCGACAATTTGTAGACCTTGCCGTCGATGACAAGCGTGTGGCCGGCGTTATGCCCGCCCTGAAAGCGCACGACGACGTCCGCTCTGGCCGATAGCCAGTCGACGATCTTGCCCTTGCCCTCGTCGCCCCACTGGACGCCGATGACCGCCACATTGGTCATGAATTCCTCGGCCCGTTGCTGTCGCGGCGCACCATAGGCGCCCCGGCGCCGGGGTCAATGCGCGGTCCGCGGTCATTCCATTGATGATGCCGGCGAGCGCGGTGTCATTTATAGTGGCGCCGGCGCACCGGCAGGCAGGAGGCAAACCATGAGGCTTTTCAATCTCGCTCTCGCCGCGGCCGCGGCGGTCCCCGCGGCCTGCGCCCATGCGCAGTCGACCGCGTCGGCAGCCGTCCCGCCGCCCTGTTCCGACGAGGTTTTTAGACAGTTCGATTTCTGGCTCGGCGAATGGGAAGTCTATGACCCCGCGGGCAAGCTCGCGGGCGTCAATTCAATCACATCGGAGGAAAGAGGCTGTCTCCTCGTTGAGCGATGGACCGGCGCCGGCGGCTCCAGCGGGCAAAGCTATAATTTCGTCGATCTCGAATCCGGAAAATGGCGCCAGGTCTGGGTGAGCGCCGGCGCAACGATCGATTATCAAGGCGGGCTCAACGAAAAAGGCGAAATGGTGCTGGAGGGGACGATCGGTTATGGCGCGGGTCAGCCGGGCAATGGCGCGAAGTTCCGTGGGACATGGACGCCGAACGGGGACGGTTCGGTCACCCAGTATTTCCAGCAATATGACGACGCCAAGGAAGAGTGGAGCGACTGGTTTACAGGACTCTACAAACGCCGGGCGGCGAAGTGACGCACGGCCGAAGCGTCAAACGGCGTTGGTCCATTTGATCTGGAACTCGATCTCCTCGCCGGCGTCGTCGCGTTCATGCTCGATGGTGAAGCGCGCGCCTTTCGGCACTCGGAGCCGTTCTCCCGCGACTTGAATCGTGAACGCTTCACCCGTTTCGACCGCATCTGCGAAACGGCGAAGTTTCGCCGCGAACTGCTTGGCCGCATAGGCCTTTTCGATATCGCGCGGCGTCTTGCGGGGCGGCTTTGACTGTCTGGACGCGGATTTCTTCGGCATCGTCCGTTCTTCTCCAGTTTTGGTGACGCTGCAGAATTTGAATTTCAAAGGCCCGCGCTCAGAAGGCGAGCGATTTCGCCTGCTTGACATGAGGCAAGCTTGCAACTTTCGCGAGCACCTGCTCGGAAACCATATCGTCGACGGCGAGCAATGCGATCGCGTCGGCGCCGGGCGCAGATCGGCCCAGATTGAAGGTCGCGATGTTGACGTTCGCCGCGCCGAGCGTCTGGCCAAGCGCGCCGATGAAGCCCGGCTTGTCGGCGTTCGACACGAAGAGCATGTGCGGCGCGAAGGACGCCTCCATCTCGACACCCTTAATCTCGACGATGCGCGGCGTCTGCCCAAAGAGCGCGCCCGATACGGAACGGTCCTGTCGTTCGGTGACAATTCTCAGACGGATGACGCTCTCGAAGTTTTCCGCGTCGTCGCGATAGGTTTCAGCAATGGCGATCCCGCGCTCCTTGGCGATCATCGGCGCGTTGACGATGTTGACCTCCGCGAGCATCGGACGAAGAACGCCCGCTACCGCCGCCGCCGTCATCGGACGGGTGTTGAGCCTGGCGACGCCGCCCGCATAGACGACTTCGATCGCCTTAACGCTTGTTTCCGTCAACTGGCCCGCAAATTTGCCGAGATTTTCTGCAAGCGTGATAAACGGCTTCAGGCGCGGCGCCTCTTCGGCGGTGATCGACGGCATGTTGAGCGCATTCGTCACGGCGCCGCGCAACAGATAGTCGGACATCTGTTCGGCGATCTGAATCGCCACGTTCTCTTGTGCTTCGTTCGTCGAAGCGCCGAGATGCGGCGTCAACACGACCTTTTCATTGCCGAACAGCGGATGCTCGGTTGCAGGCTCTACTGCGAAGACGTCCAATGCCGCAGCGCCTATCCTGCCGGAATCCAGTCCCGCTTTCAGCGCCGCCTCGTCAAGAAGGCCGCCGCGCGCGCAGTTGACGATGATGACGCCTCTTTTTGTTTTTGCGAGCGCCTTCGCAGAAAGGATGTTCTTCGTCTGTTCGGTCAATGGCGTGTGCAGCGTGATGATGTCGGAGCGGACGAGCAAGGTATCGAGATCGACCTTCTCAACGCCGAGTTCGACCGCACGCGCATCCGTCAGATAAGGATCAAAAGCGATCACGCGCATTTTGAGCGCGACGGCGCGGTCCGCGACGATGCCGCCGATATTGCCGCAACCGATGACGCCGAGCGTCTTTCCGAACAGTTCAACGCCCATGAAGCGCGATTTCTCCCACTTGCCGGCGTGCGTCGAGGCGTTCGCCTGCGGGATCTGGCGCGCCGCGGCGAACATCATGGCGATCGAGTGCTCCGCGGTGGTGATGGCGTTGCCGTAAGGCGTATTCATGACGACGACCCCCGCCGCAGTCGCCGCCTGTATATCGATGTTATCGACGCCGATGCCGGCGCGCCCGATCACTCTTAGCCTTTTGCCGGCGGCGATGAGCGCCGCTGTCGCCTTAGTCGCGGAGCGGACCGCGAGGCCGTCGTAAAGGCCGATCACCTGCTCGAGCTTCGCCTTGTCCTTGCCAAGCTTCGGCTCGTAAGCGACATCGACCCCGCGTTCCTTGAAGATGTTGACCGCGGTTTCGGAAAGCTCGTCGGAAATGAGGACTTTGGGCATAAGGAATTCTTTCGGTATGGAACGAGATTTGGGTTGAACGGCGACGCGTGGAAGGGCGGCGAACGCTACAACAGGGACGATTTAACTTCCGCGAAGGCCCAGTCGAGCCACGGACAAAGCGCCTCGAGATCAGCGCGTTCGACCGTCGCGCCGCACCAGATGCGAAGCCCGGGCGGCGCGTCGCGGTAACCGCCGACGTCGTAAGCGGCCTCTTCCTTCCCAAGCAGCGATTCCATCTGCCTCACAAAAGCGCGCTGGGCGTCGTCCGCCAACGCGGCGACTTTCGGATCGACGATCTTGAGGCAGACTGACGTATTGGAACGCGTGCGCTCGTCTGCGCAAAGGAAGTCGACCCAATCGGTGCGCTCGACCCACTGCGTGACCGCATGGAGATTGGAATCGGCGCGACGGACAAGTTCATTCAGTCCGCCGACGGAGACGCCCCATTTCAGCGCATCGATCCAATCTTCTATTACCAGCATCGACGGCGTATTGATGGTCTCGCCTTCGAAAATTCCCTCAATCAGTTTGCCGCCCTTCGTGAGACGGAAAATTTTCGGCAGCGGCCTTGCCGGATTAAAGGTCTCAAGCCTTTCAACGGCGCGCGGCGATAGTACGAGGACGCCGTGACCACCCTCGCCGCCAAGCGCCTTCTGAAATGAGAACGTGACGACGTCGAGTTTCGGCCAATCGAGCCTTTGCGCGAAGGCCGCCGACGTCGCGTCGCAGATCGCAAGTCCTGCGCGGTCGGCGGCTATCCATTCGGCGTCCGGCACACGCACGCCAGAGGTCGTGCCGTTCCAGGTGAACACAATGTCGGAAGCAGGATCGACCCGCGAAAGGTCCGGCAACTCGCCGTAGGGAGCCTTGAGCACCGCCGCATCGAGCTTTAGCTGCTTGACGACGTCCGTCACCCATCCTTCGCCGAAACTTTCCCATGAGAGCATCGTCACCGGTCGCGCGCCAAGAAGCGACCAGAGCGCCATCTCGACGGCGCCGGTGTCGGACGCCGGCACAATGCCGATTCTGTAATCGTCCGGCGCCTCAAGAAGCGCGCGGGTCCGGTCAATCGCCTCTTTCAGGCGGGTCTTGCCGAGTTTTGCGCGGTGGGACCGGCCAAGCGTTTCCGTACCGAGATTTTGTAAAGACCATCCGGGGCGCTTCGCGCAGGGTCCGGATGAAAAAAAGGGCCGTGCTGGACGCACGCCCGGTTTCGTCGTCATTGATGCTTCTCCCATCCTCGCAGATGGGTCGCGCTTCGTTGGGGAAGCGTGGCCCGCAATGCTTGTCCCTCAGAATCGCTGGGGCCGTCAACAGAATTTTTGCATTGCAGCAAAATGCTCTCCGGAGCATTTTGCGCTACCGGACTTGCGCACGCCCCGACCGACAGGACTTCAATGGCGATTCCCCGAAGAAACAATGGCCCTGCCGATGCGGGGCCGACCGACTGGGCGCTGTTGGCGAGCCTTATCGCGCTTGGCGGATCTTCTTTTACTTTCATTCACGCGGCGATTGAGTCTGTGCCGCCGCCAGTCGTTTCGGTCGGCCGGCTCTGGATCGCCGCCGGCGCGCTCTACCTTATCATGCGGATGAAGGGCCGGCGCTTTCCCCCGCTCCTTGTACGGATGAAAACCGGTCTGAGACCACACATACTTTGGGTGTGGATGACCGCCGTCGGGGTGGTCGGCTATTCTATTCCGTTCCTGATCTTTCCCTGGGCGCAGCAATACGTCGAAAGCGGACTTGCGGGCGTCTACATGGCGTTCATGCCGATCTGGACCTTGCTGCTCGCCTATTTCTTCGCCGATGAAAGACTGACGGCGGGCAAGACCGTAGGCTTTCTTCTCGGATTTGCGGGCGTGCTTATATTGATGGGGCCGGAGGCGATAGGCGGCGTTCGAGGATCGAGTCTCGCGGCGCAGGCGGGCCTGCTCCTCGCGACCTTTCTCTATGCTGCTTCCGCCGTTATGTCGCGACGCGCTCCGCCCGCTCGCCCGCGCGTCTTTTCCGCCGGCATCGTCCTAGCTGGCTCAATCTTTGCGACGCCAGCTCTCATGTTCGCGCCGCTCGACGTTTCATCCTGGTCGGCGAAAAGTCTAGGCAGCGTCGTCGCGCTCGGCCTCGGGCCAACGGCGCTTGCAAGCATCGTGCTGATCACCATCATCCGCCGCGCCGGCGCTTCGTTTATGGCGCTCGCGAATTATTTTGTTCCAGTCATCGCTGTCATTCTGGGCGCGGCGCTGTTTTGCGAACGACTGGAAATTTCGGTTTTCGTCGCTCTTGCTGTCATCCTCGCAGGCGTCGCAATCAGCCAGCGAAAATCGCGCCCGGTCATCGAAACCGGCGACGCACTCGCCGCAGACATTGCGACGATGGTCGAGCGCGTCGACGCGCCTCAGAATTCGAGATAACCCTTCATCACCGGCGCGGCCTCGCCGCCGATGCGCACCGATCTCACAGCGCCGCCTCGCGTCTCTATCGTCGCCTCGATCCGGCTCGGACGACCCATTTCGAATCCCTGCTCAATTACCCAACGATGCGTTCCGTCTCCCAGCTTTTGCGACAAGGCGATCTGGCCCGGAAGCGCGGCGGCCGCCCCGCCGGTTGCCGGATCTTCCGGAATGCCGGCGCCTGGTGCGAACATGCGGACATGATAGGAGGCGTCTTCGGCTTCACCGCCCTCGGCATATAGAAGAACGCCGATCGCACCGTCAAAATCGACCGCTTCAAAGGCGGCGCTGTTGAACTTTGCTTTTCTGACCGCATTGAGGGGCGCCTTGGCGAAATAGAAATCCGCGCCGGCGCCGACTTTGCGGATCCGGTGCGCGCCCCGGTCGATAGCGCCTGCCGAAAGCGACAGCGCAGCTTCGATCAGCGCGGCGTCGGGGACGGGGCCGGACTCTCTCGGCAGATTCGGATTGAGGAACGCCGCATACGGTACCGGCCGATCGAGATCGACATGAACAGGAAAGACACCCGTATTGAGTTCGAGCCGCATCTCGCCGGAAAGCCTCTTCTCCCGCGCGATTGCGATCGCTGTGCCGACCGTCGGATGGCCGGCGAACGGCATTTCGTACCCGATGGTGAAAATGCGCACCCGCGCGGTGTTTTTTTCATCCTCCGGCGGGAGCACAAACGTCGTCTCGGAATAATTGAACTCGCGCGTGATGGTCAGCATGTCATCGGTCGAAAGCCCACGCGCATCCAAGATGACGGCTAGCTGGTTTCCAGCGAATTTGCGGTTCGTGAAAACGTCGAGCGTCTCATAATCATAACGGGTCATGGCTGTCCTTCCTTTTTTCTTTCTTGTTCTCACAGAGCAGGTAGACGCAGCAGCAGGGGTGCTCAACCGACTTTTTCGAATGGCCTATTTAGACCTTTTGGCAAGGCCAGGAATGATTGAGCGGGCCGCGCCCGCGGCCGAAACCCGGCGCTGTCGCAATCGCCTGGCGTACATAATTGATCGCCCGCTCGACAGCCGCAGCGAGCGGCAGCCCCTGCGCTATGCCCGTCGCGACTGCAGAAGCGAGCGTGCAACCGGTTCCGTGCGTCGACGTCGTTTCAATGCGAGGATTCCTGAAAATGCGCGCGCCGTCGAGCGTAACGAGCGCATCCTCGACCCTATCCCCCGCCAGATGGCCGCCTTTAACAAGCGCTGCTGTCGCACCCCGGCGGACGAATTCCCTGCCTGCTTCCACCAGATCGCCTGCGGTCGCCGCCGCAAGGCCGGTCAGGCGCGCGGCTTCATGTGAATTCGGCGTGATAATCGCCGAGATCGGCACGAGCCGCTCCATCAGGAGCGACGGGAGGCCGTCCGCCGCGAGCGCATCGCCGCTAGTCGCGACAAGCACCGGGTCGAGAACGACCGGTAATGTCGGCGCAAAGTCAACCAGCGCATCGGCGATGGCGATGCCTGCGTCACGTTCGCCGATCATGCCGATCTTGATCGCATCTGCGCCGATATCTTCAATAACGGCTATAATCTGATCACGGATTACATCGGGATCTACAGGGTGCACCCCGCGCACCTCCATCGTGTTTTGCACGGTGAGCGAGGTGATCGCAGCGGCTGCATAGCCGCCTAACGCCGTGACGGCTTTGATGTCGGCCTGCACGCCGGCGCCGCCCGACGGATCCGACCCAGCGATGATGAGAACGCGTCCCTGCAATGCCTCAAACTCTCCCTAATGCGGCCCTGAACGATCGCTATTGCGCCGCCTGATCCGGGAGAGACTAGCCAAGGGAGAGCGCGATGACGACAGGACAATTGCTTTGGGCGGGGCTCGCCTGCTGCATCAGCGCGCTCTTCGTTCAGCTCTTTCCGGCGGCGGCATTGGCGCTCGGCGTTGACCTCAGCGCCGCCTCTCGATTGTTCGCGTTCGGCGTCTTCCTCATTGCGGTCGCCTCGATGTTGGAGGGCCTCGGCGGAAAGACCGGTCGCTAGCTCCGCGCCTTTTCGATCGCGGCGCAGATATCATCAACGACGGCGGCGATAAGGTCGCGGTCGTCACCTTCCGCCATAACGCGTATCAGGGGTTCTGTGCCGGATTTGCGGATAACCACGCGTCCCGACTCGCCTAGCCGTGCCTCGCCTGCCGATATCGCCGCCCTCACCGCCGCGCTTTCAAGCGGCTCGCCGCCGACAAGCCTAATGTTTCTGAGGATCTGCGGCGTCGGCGTGAAGCAACGGCAGGCGTCGCTGACCTTCTTGCCTTCCCCGGCGATGACGGCGAGCGCTTGCAGCGCCGTGACCAGGCCGTCGCCGGTCGTCGAATAGTCGCTTAGAACGACATGGCCGGACGGCTCGCCGCCGACATTCATGCCCTTGAGTCGCATTGCTTCGACGACGTAACGGTCGCCGACTTTCGTGCGTTCAAGGGTCAGGCCGCAGCCTGACAGGAATCGCTCAAGGCCGAGATTCGCCATCACGGTCGATACGACGCCGCCGCCCTTTAGCTCGCCGCGCCTTTTCAGATAGCGGGAGATTAGCGCCAAAATCTGGTCGCCTTCGACCGTGCGCCCCTTTTCATCGCAGATGACGACGCGGTCGGCGTCTCCATCGAGCGCGATGCCGATATCGGCGCGATATTCAATGACCGCGTTCTGCAGTTCTTTCGTCGATGTCGAGCCGCAATCCTGGTTGATGTTGAAGCCGTTTGGTTCGACGCCGATCGCCTTGACGTCGGCGCCGAGCTCCCAAAGCACTGTCGGCGCAACCTTATATGCGGCGCCGTTTGCACAGTCGATCACAACGCGAAGACCGTCGAGCGAAAGCCCGCGCGGAAAAGCGTTCTTCGCGAATTCAATATAACGCGCACCGGCGTCGTCAATCCGCTTTACTCGGCCGAGATCCGCCGGAGCGGCAAGTCCTTCGGTCGCCGGCCTCTCCATCAGGCGTTCAATTTCAAGCTCAGCCTCATCCGACAACTTGTACCCGTCTGGTCCGAAGAACTTGACGCCATTATCATGAAACGGGTTATGCGATGCCGAGATCATCACGCCGAGATCGGCGCGCAAGGAACGCGTCAACATCGCCATCGCAGGCGTCGGCAGGGGCCCGAGCAAAAAGACGTCCATTCCCGAAGCGGCGAAACCAGCCGTCAGCGCCGGCTCTATCATGTAACCGGACAGGCGCGTATCCTTGCCGATGACGACGCGGTGACGATGGTCGCCATTGCGGAAATAGCGACCGACCGCCATGCCGAGTTTCAGAATTGACTCCGGGGTCATCGCACCCGCATTGGCGAGACCGCGAACGCCGTCCGTTCCGAAAATCTTCCGTTCAACCTTTGCCGGAACCGGAGCGTCTTCATCGCCGCGCATGGCAAATACTCCCTATCGGCCGCCAGCATAGGCGGGCCGCACAAAGAAATCCTTTAACGTCCTAGATCGGCTGAATCTATGGCGGCGGCGACGGCGAGCGCCTGCCGGGTCGCGGCGACGTCATGGACGCGCAGGATCGAGGCCCCCCGGGACGCCCCGGCGAGCGCCGCCGCAAGCGAGCCGCCGACCCGTTCCGCGGCTGGGCCCTGCCGGTCCAGTGCGGCGATAAACCTCTTCCGGGAGGCGCCGAGAAGCACCGGGACGCCGAGGGCGGCGAACCGTCCGAAACCGGCGAGCAGCGCTAGGTTGTGCGCCGTCGACTTTCCGAAGCCGATGCCGGGGTCGACGATCAGGCGGGCGCGGGCGATTCCGGCCCTTTCGCACTCCGCGATCCGGCCGGCGAGATAGGACGCGACCTCTTCGACGACATCGTCATAATGGGGTGCAACCTGCATCGTCTTCGGGTCTCCCTGCGCGTGCATGAGGATGATCTTGCAGCTGAGCGCCGCGGCGGCCGGCAGACTGTCCGGGGTATAACTGAGCGCCGTTACGTCGTTCCAGATCGAGGCGCCGACGGCGATCGCGGCGCACGCGACTTCGGCTTTTCTCGTATCAATCGAGATCGCCGCCGCCGTTTGCCCCGCAAGACCTTTGATCACCGGAAGAACGCGCGCAAGCTCCGTTTCAACCGGAACCTCGTCAGCGCCCGGCCGCG
>CALKYG010000373.1 GCA_938003575.1 uncultured Alphaproteobacteria bacterium | reverse complement strand
GAGTTTCGTCTGGAACCACATCGCGACACCGTAAAGGAGCGGCAGCACGCCGATCGCCGGAATCAGATTCAGAAGCGGTATTGCAGAAGGATCGTACGGCAGGAGTCCGAAAAGATTGAGAATGTTGGTCGGATCCGGCGCCGACAAATCCCTCAGCCAGCCGAAGAACGGCTGGTGCCGCAATTCGATCGTGACGAACAGCGTCTTATAGAGCGCGTAAAAAATCGGCATCTGGATCAGGATCGGCAGGCAGCCGGCGAGCGGATTGATTTTCTCGCGCTTGTACAGCGCCATCATTTCCTGTTGCAGTTTCGCCTGATCTTCGCCGTACTTCTTCTTCAGTTCCTCCATTTTCGGCTGCACCTTCTTCATCGCCGACATGGACTCAAAGGCCTTGTTCGCGAGCGGAAACATCAAAGCCTTGACGACGAGCGTCAGCAGCAGGATGGCGACGCCCCAATTGCCGACATGGTCGCCGAAGAAATCGAGCAGCCAGAAAATCGGCCGCGTCAGGAAAAAGAAATTTCCCCAGTCGACCGCCTTGTCGAGGTCCTTGACTCCAAGCCCGCCCTTTTCAGGCGGCGCTTCATAGGAACGCAGGATGTCGACGTCTTTCGCGCCGCCGAAGATATGGGACGTCAGCTCGCTTTGCGCGCCGGCGGCGATTGTTCGCTCATCAAGCGTGTAATTTGCGCGGAATATCGGCGCGGCCTCCGTGCCGACATTCTTCAGCATCACCTTGAACGGCGCGTTTTGCGGCGGAATGGCGGCGGCGAGCCAGTATTTGTTGGTGATGCCGACCCAGCCCATCTCCCCTGTCGCTTCATCGACGCGCTTCACGGCGTTCTTGTATTTCCGCTCCAGGAGAGTCTTGCCGACGACGGCGAGCGGTCCTTCATGCAGGATCATGAACTTGCCGGCGCCCGTCGGAATGCCGCGCTGGACGACAAGGCCGTAGGGCGTCACTTTTGCGTCGGCGTCGCCTTCATTTCGCACGGTTTGCTTCACCGTAAACATGAAGGTGTCGTCGACCGAATAGGTTTTCTCAAAAACGAGCGACCCGATGCGGGCCGTCAGCGTCACCGGCGTCGACGGGGTCAGCGCCGCGCCTTCCTTCACGGTCCACACAATCGACTCGGTGAGCTTGTTTTCGCCGCCGGAGGCCGCGACAAACCCCTGCTCCACATAGTGACCGTGCTCGGCCTCCCGGGGGCTGAGCAGCCGGATCATCGGGCTGCTGTCGTCGAGCGTCTCGTGGTAGTTCTTGAGAAGAAGGTCGTCGATGCGCGCGCCGGCGAGATTGATCGACCCGGCAAAGCTCGGCGTGTCGATGGCGACGCGGCCCGGCGCTTTCGCCAGCGCATCCGCAAGCGTCAGTTCGTCTTCCGCGGATGCGACGATGTCGCCGGTGAGATTGGGCTCCGCCGATTCCCTCGCTTCGCGCTCGATCCGCTGCTGTTCGAGATAAGCCTGGCGCTGCGGCTTCAAGACAAGCATGTCCCAGCCGACAAGCACGGCGGCCGTCAGGACGATGAATAAGAGAGTGTTGCGGTCCATGCGAATATTCCCGGCGGCGCGTTGTGACTGTGTCTAATGATTGGGGGCGTTGAGCCTTAGGAGGGCGCGCTTCATATCGTCAAGCAACAAGCTGAAATCACGCTTTTCGGCGGCGGGCCTTGCGATCAGCACATAATCGAAGCCCGCTGCGCCTTCGACCGGGAAAACCCGGCGCGCCGCTTCCCGCAGGCGGCGGCGGATGCGGTTCCGGACTGTCGCTTTCCCGATTTTCCTCGTCACCGTGAAACCGACCCGCAGGCGGCCGGTCGGGTTCGGGGTTACGCCCCGGGTCAAAAGAAAAGAGGGCGTACTCGCCCTCTCACCCGCCTGGGCGGCAATGAAGTCCGCCCGCTTTTTTATCGTTTCAGGATGCATCGGGGCGGCATGAGGCCGTTTTCCCGGCTTTTCCACAGCCTTCAGGCCGACAGACGCTTGCGGCCCTTGGCGCGGCGTCGGGCAAGCACCTTGCGGCCGTTCTTGGTCGCGAGCCGGGCGCGGAAGCCATGGCGGCGCTTGCGGACGAGCTTGCTCGGTTGATATGTCCGTTTCATCGTCGGTTCTCGTGGGTCGGATCGAACAGGATTCCGGCGTTTGGCCCTGGCCGGCCGGGAGGCCGCGCTATTAGACGAGGGGGCTGGAGCCGTCAAGCGCGCGAGACCTCGCAAACCCCGCGAAATTCGCGGATTTGTGAGGCTGGGGCGCCGAATCGTCAAATGCTCGGCGAATCGCATCCCGCTATCCTCAACCCTTCAACCGGCCGCCGGGAATTGACCCCCGTCCCATGAACACAGACGCCGCTCCATCAAACGCCCGGCGCCCCGCGCGGCTTGGCCGGTTTCTGCCGGTCATCGTCATTCTCGCCGCGCTCGGCCTCTTTCTGGCTTTCGATCTCGACCGCCATTTTTCGCTGGAGGCGCTGCGCGACAATCGAGTTGCGCTCAAAGGCTGGGTCGCCGCCTCGCCCGCGCTCGCGCTTGCCATCTTCATCCTTGTCTATGCGGGCGCCGTCGCGATTTCGTTTCCGGGGGCGTCAATCCTCACCGTTTTCGGCGGCTACATGTTCGGTCTCGCCGCCGGAACGC
>CALKYG010000372.1 GCA_938003575.1 uncultured Alphaproteobacteria bacterium | reverse complement strand
GCGGCGCCGGCTCGAGCTATGTCATGGCGCCCTTCGTTCACATCAGCCCGCGGTTTCAAGGACGGTTTCATGACGGCAGCTTCGGCACCTATTACGCCGCGAACCGGTTCGAGACCGCGATCGCGGAGACGACCTTTCATCGCGCGCGAATTTATTCGGACACCAATGAACGTCCCGGATGGTTCAGTCAGTTTCGCGAGCTTGTCGGTGCGATTGATGCGCGCGTTCATGATCTGAGGGGAGGCAGAGGATTCGAAGCGTGCCTCGCTCCAGAGAGCTATGCCGCTTCGCAAGCACTCGCGCGCGAGCTCCGCGCTGAGGGCTCGAACGGCATTGTCTATCCGAGCGTGCGCGACCCCGATGGACAGTGCGTCGCCGCTTTCTGGCCGGATGTCGTGACAATACCGGTATTGGGGAGGGCGCTCGCCTATCACTTTGAAGGCGAACGCATCGATCTTATTCGGGATGAGACGAGCAAGGAAGTGTGGCGGATTATGTGAGTTTGGCGCACGGGCGCAGAATCAATAAAAGCTATAGCAAGACACGTTTGGATAGGCGCAGTAATCGGTAAATTATTCACGGGGGAAGCTATTGACCGTCGAGCGGATCGCTGACTTGGCGCGGTTTTATGATGCGCTCGACCGTTTGTCGGAGCGAATCGGGGGGCCTCGAAGGCTCGCAGACTGTAGCGGGCGAATGAATTGGCCGGAGCGCGGCGTCTACTTCTTCATGGAGGAAGGGGAAAACCGCAGCGATTCGGGCTCTGGACCACGCGCCGTTCGGGTCGGAACGCATGCCCTCAAGACCGGCTCTAACACATCGCTCTGGAATCGCCTCTCTCAACACAAGGGGCAAAGTCGATCCGGCGGCGGCAATCATCGCGGGTCAATTTTCCGCCTGATTGTGGGGGCTGCTCTTGTGGGGCGCGGCCAACATCAATGCCCGACCTGGGGACAAGGTAGCACCGCGGCGCGGCAAATCAGAGAGAGCGAAGCGACGCTCGAATGCGCGGTTAGCGAAGTGATCGGAGCCATGCCGTTCCTGTGGCTTGCGATCGAGGATGAGCCGGGGCCGGCCAGCCTTCGCGGCTATATTGAGCGAAACTCGATCGCCTTGTTGAGCACTTTCAAAAAAGAGCAAATCGACGAGGCATCGAAGGGTTGGCTCGGTCATGCGTGCAATCGCGAACGCGTGAGGCGCTCAGGCCTCTGGAATCAGAATCACGTCGAAGAAGGATATGATCGCCGGTTTCTCGATGTCTTGGAGGAGTTGATTGCAGCCGCAGGGGCCGAGTCATGATTGTCGTTATTCAATGCGCCGGAAGAAAAGCAGAAGGCGCGGCGTATTTGCGAAATCGGGATGGGCGAAGGGTCATGTTTGTGGCCGATCCTCAATCGGCGCCGCGCGACGATCGAAAGGTATATGCAAGGCCGGATGACGATGTGGGCGACGGCGAGACATGGCGCGATAAGCTTGAAGCCTGTAACCGCGCGCCCGGGAACAACCCCTTCGGATTGCTTCCTGCCTGGCGGCTTTATTCGAACGACGCTTACCGGCTTCTCTATGACCGCTACGGGGCCGAGAACCTGTATATACTTTCGGCGGGCTGGGGGCTCATCCGTAGCGATTTCCTGACCCCGAATTATGACATCACATTCAGCAATCAGGCGGACCGCCTTACCCGTCGCCGAGACCGCGATCGTTATGAAGATTTCCAAATGCTGCCGGAAGACGCCGCCGGGCCGATTCTGTTTTTCGCTGGAAAGGCCTATGTTGATTTAGCCGGAGCGCTGACCAAGAGAGTGAAAGGAGAAAAATATCTATTCTACAATTCTGCGGTTGCGCCCCGCGCGCCGGGGTTCAGACTTCGCAGATATAAAACGACAACACGGACCAATTGGCATTATGAATGCGCAAAGGCCTTCGTCGCTGGTGCGATCGATTTATAGGGACCGAAGAATTACACGATGAACGCCGTTGAGATCGAAGAGGCCATATCCGCGCTCGCCGAACAACCCTTCGACGCGGCGGAGTTCCCGTTCGCCTTTTTGACGGCATTCGGCAACAAGGAGGCGACGATCAAGCGCCTTCGCGCTGGCGCGACCAACAAGTCCGACCTTGGCGGCGTTCTCCAGACCAACAACATTCACATAAAGACCTCCCCGAAAGGTGAAGTTTCAGCGACGCTCGGCCAGTTAAGAGCGAGCCCGGCGACCGCGAAGGCCAAGGCGAAGTTCATCCTCGCGACCGATGGCGAGACACTAGAGGCAGAAGACCTTTCCTCAGGCGAAACGGTCGTTTGCGCCTACAATGAATTCCCCGATCATTTCGGCTTCTTCCTGCCGCTTGCTGGCATCTCGACGGTTAAACAAATTCGTGAAAGCGCCTTTGATATCAAGGCGACCAGGCGC
>CALKYG010000371.1 GCA_938003575.1 uncultured Alphaproteobacteria bacterium | reverse complement strand
CAACCCAACCGGCCGGGATCTGTGAGGCGCGCTCGAAGACGGTTCGGAAAAAGCTGATAACGGCGAGCGCCAGCCCTGAATAGAAGAGCATCGTGTAAATCGTGATTTGTTTCGGAAACCGCAACCAGGTGCTCTCGGTTCCGGTGATGATCGTGCCCGCGAATGCAGCCGCCATAAAGGCGAGACCGAGGCTCGCAAAAGACCGAAGTTCGCCGCCAGACTGGATTTTTCTCTGGATCAATAGGCCGACGCCCGCTCCGAAAAGACTTATGGCGCTCATCTGCAACAGGCTCCATCGGCCGGTGAGCGCCAAGGTCCGGAATGAGTTTTCCGGTGCAAACTCCGTCCCGGCAACCGCGAAATATCCATAGGCGGCATATGCCGCGGCGCTTGCCGCAAACAAGCCGGCAACCGAGCGCCAACCATCTCCGATGCGGCCGATCCATAACGGAAGCGAAGCGGTCGCGAACAGGAAATATACAAACGGCCCATAGAACATCGATCCGATTCCTTCGGCTGATATTGCACGGCTGTCGATCAGCGCAATCAGGAGTTCGGTCAACCCGTTCAACGCAACGCCGGCGGCCAGCAAGATCAGGGCGATCCGATAATTGCGATTGAAGGATTTCCGGCTCTTCTGGTATTGCCGCGCCTGAAACACGGACACGCCGAGGCCAAACATGAAGGCAAGCGTCGGCGATCCGAGGCTGTAAAGCATGGCGAGGCTGCGGCCAAAGGGGCCATAGTAAATGTCAAATCGCTCCTGAAAGGGCGGAAACCAGTGCGAGCCGATCATGCAGAGCAGCACGACACCCTTCATGAAGTTTGAGGCCTCGCTGAACATAGCAATCTCGGACTTGCGGATGATAACGGCGTCCCGCCTCGGCTCTTCGTCCGCCGTCGCAGAGAACTCGCGGCAGAGCTCCCTTATCGTTCGGCCGTCGAAGATTCCCTGGGCGATTTTTGGATCAAGACCGGCCTTTTCAAGATTCAGCGCGACTGTAACAGCGGAGAGCGAATCGCCGCCGATATCGTAGAAGCTCTCGTCCACGCTGACGTCGTCACGGCCAAGGGCGTTCCGCCAGATCGAGAGGATTTTTTCTTCAAATGCGGAGGACGGATCGTCGTTTTGAGCCATGCGGACTTGATCGACGATCTCGCGTATCGAAAGGCCGTCAAGAACGCCATTGGCGATTTTTTCCGGCACACCGATCGCAACCATGTTATCAATCAGCGCCCTGACAGCTGTAGGATCGTCGGCTGGATCGCCGCCAAGGTCGAAATAGTTGTCGTCCGCAGAAATCGCTTTTCCGCCGAGCGCAACAGCCCACAGTCCGATCAGTTTGCGTTCAAGGGTATCGACGGCGGCCGGCGCCCCGGCGGCAGGCGATGCGGCAACGACCGCAAGCGCGCGTTCGGCGATTTCTCGGCGCTTGAACTTCCCGGTCTCAGTCACCGGCAGGCTATCGAGCGTCACGGCGCTGATCGCCGCCACAGCGTTGACGCCGAATGCGGCGACAGCATCGGCGGCGGCTGCGCATGCGGATTCCGCTTTGATCTGCGAGCGAGAGTCGAGTGCAACGAGAATTGCGTCGCCCCGCAGCGGATCCGCAAGCCGCGCGACGGCGACTTGTGTAGGCTTTGCGCCAAGCGTTCGACTGATTTCGCGTTCGAGCGTCTCTGGATCAAGCTTGACGCCGCCGCAATTGATAAGATCATCAAGCCGGCCAATGTAAATCAGTCGGCCGTCCCGGATCTCGCCCGCATCGTTCGTGGCGAGCCAGCGGTCGCTGTCGACGAGAGGACGTTCCCCGTCGTCCGTCAGCTCGCAGCGGGCGACATGCGGGCCGCGGATCATGATCCGGCTGTCTTCGCCGATTCGGACCTCGATGTCGCCGGTCGCCGAGCCGACCGAGTCGAGTGCGTCGCCGTCGAATTCGTGGATCGGCAGGAATGTAGTTCTGGAAGCCTCCGTTAGGCCGTAATGTTGTATAATGGCGGCGTTCGGAAAGAGGGACTTCAGCCCCTCTTTCTCGGACCGGGTCATCAGCTGGCTTCCTGTCTCAATCCATTTGAGCCGTTTTCGTTCCTCGCCGAACAGGTCCTTGTTCTGAAGTGCAAGGCGCCACAATGTCGGCACCGCAGAAACGGCGTTGATCTTTCCGCCCTTCAGCATTCTTGCAATCTCGGCTGGAGAAAATCCATGTTCCGGCAGGTAGAATGCGCCGCCGGCCGCCGAGACGACCCGTGCGCGGGCCAGCCCAAATGAGTAGGTGACTGGAACGCCGATATATTCGCGCACGCTTGAATCGAGGCTCATCACTGCGCGGAGCCGTGAAAGCGTGTTTCCGATATTCGTTCTCGTAAGCCCAATCGCTTTCGGCCTGCCCGTCGTTCCTGAGGTAAACGCAATCTGTGCGATCTCATCGCCCTCGTGCGGCGAGAAGGAGATTTGCGCCCAGCCAAATTCAGGCGTGGGCGAACAAAACTCATGAACGCCGAATTGCTCGAGCCGGCTGCGGTCACTGGTCGTCCGCCACGCCGCGAGCGCAATCTCGTCTTCAAACGCCGAGATCGTGCGACGGACGAAGTCAATTGAGTTAAGAGCCTCAAGCCCGACGGCGCCGCGCATGGGTTCAGTTCCAGCGGATTGGCGTTCGCTCAGCGGCTGAATGCCGGAGCGCCATCGCGACGTGAAGCTTGCGGGCGCCATTGAAGGGGCGGCGGCCGTGCGCGTGCCGCATGTTGTCGACGATAAGTACGTCTCCCGGCTCCCAGGCGACCCCGACCGCGTGCCGGTCGAACGCTTCGTTGACACGTCTTATGTAATCGGGGGGGATGGGGGACCCGTCGCCGAAAGCGGCGTTGCGCGGCAAGTTGTCTTCGCCGAATAGCTGGATCAGCTGCGCCTGCGCGGCGGCTGGAAGGTTCGCGGGGTGAAAGAGATTTGACTGGTTGAAAAAGAGTTGGCCGCCCGTTTCCGAAGCGACGCAGCCTTGCGCCCGATGTCGCGTTTGCAGGACGTCGTTGGCGAGCCACGTCAGCTCCATGCCTGCATCCCTGCAGATCCGTTCGACTTCGTCTTTGCTTCCCGTCTGGTAGGCTTTTCGCCACGGAATATCGACGCCCGTATGGTGAGTGCGTTGGTAGATGACGCCCTTTGAAGCATATTCGTCGACAATGGCGGCGACTTCTGACGAGACGCGATCGAGATTGCAGATCGTGGTCTCGCCGCCCTCATCGGCGACGACAAGCGCATGAAACGACACGAGTCTCGGCCAGCTCGTCATGTAGCTCATCTCGCTATGGAGCGAGATTGGCCGCACATTCGAATACTCGGTCGCCGTGAATGTCTTCCTTGAGACGCCCGACCGCGGTGTCGACCAGTATGCGTCGTCAAGCAGCGGAAAGCCGAAGACTCCAAGGACGCGTTCCGCGATATCGTCGGCGTCTGCGCGAAAGCCGCGTAAGAGGACTGCGCCTTTGGCGTCGATCCCCTCGGCGAGGCGCGCGCGGTTGGACGCCGCCCAGTCTTCCACCGGCTCCCCGGCGCCGGTCACGATCTCAGCCAGATCCTCAAGTCGCGCCATGTTCTGTAAAGCCCCAAAATAGACAATATCAAGCGATCGTCGCCGGGAAACGCCCCGGACAGGCGGCACTGCAATAAGCGTGCAAATCCGTTCCTGCAGCTGACGCCCCCCGCTGCGCGCGCCCCCCAAAGGTTAAGAGTCGTTGATTCCGTCGAACTTTAAATGGCTGCCCCGCCCGCCGGCGCTTGCGCATCAGTTGCGCATTTCCAGAGCCGCAGTTCCTTGTCAAAGGACTGTCCGCAAGGCGTGCAGCCTTTGGCGAAGCAATGTCATTGTAGTGTCATCTTTTGGTCGTTCGCCTGTAAAAATTCCCCATTAGCGAAGGCGGCAATCGATTCACGAAAAGCGGATGAGCCGCTGTTCGGTGCTTGCAAGGAGCGCGGTTGATCGAATGCGCACTCGCTCATTGACCGCCGATAGCGCGCCGATTGATTTCGCGCGGGCCCGC
>CALKYG010000370.1 GCA_938003575.1 uncultured Alphaproteobacteria bacterium | reverse complement strand
CGTGAGTTCCAGATGCGCTTCAGGCGGTAGAACGGAACATTCGGATAGAGGTGGTGAACGAGGTGATAATTTTGGCACATCAGCACCGGCGTCCAGAACCATTCCGCGCCGTCGCGGATGCTGGTCGCCCGATAGGGGTCCGTGCGGTGCCCGACGTCATGAGGATGGTGCGGCATGACGGCGAGCGTGACCGTCATCAAAAAGAGCGCGATTCTCGTCGGAATGATCCACAGCATCAGCGTTTCAAAGCCGTAGCCGGCCGCGATAAGCCCGCCCCAGACTGCGACGGTCGCGGCGACCGCCGATAGAACGTCGAGCTTCTCCGACATCGGCCGCGCCGCGAAATATTTCGAGAAATAGACGATCGCGTAGGAAACGTCGAGAAACCACCACCTGACAGGGCGCAGCGCAACAGGGCCCTCTGCGACGAACCGGTCGGCGACGTCGGATTCGCCGTTCGCGTCGCGATGGTGGATGAAATGAATGAACCGGAAGAGCGTATACGGAATAAAGGGCGAGATATAAAACAGCGACAGGCGCCCGAAGAGGTCGTTTACGAAGCGGTTGCGCGCCACCATCGAATGCGACGCTTCGTGGAACGGCGTCGACAGGACATAGGCCGCGACGCCGTTGATCAGGGCTGCGGACCAGAACGGAAGCGCGCCGGAGAGAGCTAGCGCGCAGGCGGCGAAGATCACGGCGAAGGCGGCGAAGAAAATGGCGATCGCCGGCCACGAAACCTCCGGCTGCATCCGCAGCCTTGCGAAGAGTTCAAGATCGTCGCCGGGAAAGCCGGCATTCTCGACAGGGGCTGCGCCCGATGCGTCCGCCACTCTTCCGTCCTCCCCTTGGGCTGGCGCAAGGTTATGACCGGCAGAGCGCCTATTGCAACCTCAAGATCCGGCGATCGGCGGATCCAGCCTCCCCGCCGCTATCCCGCAGGCGCGTTTCGGGAAACTCCCGGCGCCGGAGCCTGGCGCGCCCGCCGCTCGTAAGTGCGCCAGGACCAGTAATGATTGCCGCCTTCGCGTCCGACGCGGCGCCAGCCGATCATGCGCAGCTTGCGATCAATCATCCAATTGAGATAGCCGTGCGCACAAAGCAGGACATCGCCCTGTTCAGCCTGGTCGACCAGCCGGTCGGCGATTTCACCGACGCGCCGCCACGCCTCGGCGTGCGATTCAACGCCGTCCGGCGCATAGCCGAGAAACCAGAATGTCCGGCTGATGACGCCCCACGTCGTCGGCGAGAATTTGAAAAACGGCACGGGCGGGGGCGGCAACGGCGCCTCGACGAACATAGGGTCCGCAGGAACAGTCCTGTCCCCCAGCGTTGCGTGACGCGCCGTTTCGATCGCGCGCGGCAGTGTCGACGACAGCACGGTGGTCGCCTTCGACGCAATTTCGATGAGACTCGCCGGCGGCGTCTCGTCCGGGGCGAGGCCGCTTTCGTCATACTGCGCCCACCACGCGCCGAAATCCGCCGCGGAAATGCGGACGTCCCGTGTCAGATTCGGGCGGCCATGCCGCGCGGTGATGATGCGTCCGGCCATTTGAAAAGCGGCGCCCCCTGTGTGCAGCGCTGCTTATCGCCCGGTTTTCAACCGTTCATCAAGGCGTTGACATGCGCCGACGTCGACGCTGCAAGGGCGGCAAGGTCATAGCCGCCTTCAAGCACCGAAACGACGCGGCCGCCTGCATGCGTTTTCGCAACAGCGACGATTTCGCTCGTCACCCATGCGAAGTCGGATTCGGTCAGGCGCAGTCCGCCGAGCGGGTCGGCGCGATGAGCGTCGAACCCCGCCGAAATGACGACGATCTCCGGCCGGAATGCGTCGAGCGCCGGCAGGATCCTGTCTCCCCACGCGCGTCGAAAATCGTCGCCGGACGATCCGGTCGGAAGGGGTGCGTTGACGATATTATCAAACGCGCCGCGATCGGAAGCGCGCCCCGTACCCGGATATTGCGGCCATTCATGGCTGGACGCGTAAAAAGCGTTTTCATCGTGCCAGAACGCTTCCTCTGTTCCGTTGCCGTGATGCACGTCGAAATCAACGACGGCGATCCGCCGCGCGCCATGCGCGGCCCGCGCATGCATGGCGCCGACCGCCGCTGTGTTGAACAGGCAAAATCCCATCGCCCGCGCCGGCGGGGCGTGATGGCCCGGCGGGCGGGCGAGGACGAAGGCGTTTTGCGCTTCGCCTGCGAAAATCGCATCGACGGCGGCGACCGCGCCTCCGGCGGCGCGTTCCGCCGCTTCAAGCGAATGCGGCCCCATCGTTGTGTCGGGATCGAGGCGGATCATGCCCTCAGACGGCGCCGCTTCAAGGATCGCATCGACATATCGGGCTGAATGAACCCGCAGGAGCGCCGCACGCGCGACGCGCGGCGGCGTTCGTCGGTCAAGCGCCGCGAAGGATTCGCCGGCAAGCGCTTTCGACGCTGCGAAATAGCGCGCGGCGCATTCGGGATGGCCGGACGGCGTTTCATGCTCGCCGAAGACCGGGTGTTCAAATATGAGTGAAATCATTGTGAGCCTTGCGCCTTATCATTTATCGGCAGTCTGATGTGCGGCATAGGACGGTCCTGAGACAAGATATAAGGGACTGGAGGGCTGAATGTTGAGAAAATTATTTTTGGGGATTTTTGCGGCGGCTCTAGGCCTCGCCTCAGTGCTTGTCGGTCGAACGATGCTTCTCGGCGGCGCCGGTCCGGGCGCCGCGAATCAGCAGGCCGCAGCGTCTGTCGACCCGGGCGCGATCGCCGCTCGTCTCGGCGAGGCGATTCGCCTGCGGACGATTTCATGGGGCGACCGCGAAATCGATCATCAGGCGTTTGACGATTTCGCGGCTTTTCTCGAGCGCGCCTATCCGGCAGCCCATGAATCAATGGCGCGCGAAACCGTCGGCGGGCATTCGCTTCTCTTTCGCTGGAAGGGAGCGACAGACGCGGCGCCGATCGGCTTCATCGCGCATATCGATGTCGTGCCGGTCGAACCCGGCACGGAAGGCGGCTGGACGCATCCGCCCTTCGACGGGGTCGTCGCGGACGGCGCGGTATGGGGCCGGGGCGCGATGGACAACAAGGGCCAGATCATCGCTTTGATGGAGGCGGCCGAACGGCTCGCGTCGTCCGGGTTTGTTCCGTCCAGGGATGTTTATTTCATGTTCGGCCACGACGAGGAGCTCGGCGGCTTTGCGGGCGCCGGCGAAACGCGCAAACTGCTCGACGCGCGCGGCGTCCGCTTCGCTTTCACGCTGGATGAGGGATCGGGCCTCGTTCAGGACCTCATTCCCGGCGTCGCTGATCCGGTCGCCCTGATTTCAACCGCCGAGAAAGGATCGACGACGCTGAAATTCACGGCGTCGGCGCCCGGCGGCCATTCCTCGGCGCCCGGAAAGGACACGGCGGTTTCGCTGGTCTCGCGCGCGGTCGTCGCGGCGACCGACGATCCCTATCCGCTCGAAATCGACGAAAATCTCATCGCCTTCCTGCACGCCATCGCCCCGCAGATGCCGTTTGCGCAGCGGCTCGCGCTCGCCAATCTTTGGCTGACGGGGCCTGTCATCGCAAAAACGCTGGGCGAGGACAGAACGACGGCAGCCGCGCTCAGAACCACGACCGCGCCGACGATGATCGAGGGCGGCGTCAAGGTGAACATCCTGCCGCAGACGGCGAGCGCCGTCGTCAACTATCGAATCCACCCGCGCGACAGCGTTGAAAGCGTCAAGGCGCGCGCCGAGCGGCAGCTCGCCCGGTTCGGCGTGAAAGTCGAGAGGCTTGGCGGCGTTGAACCGAGCCCGCAATCCTCGACGCAAAGCGCAGCCTATTCGGCGATAGCGGGCGCCACGACCGAGATTTTCGGCGGCGTTCCGGTCGCGCCGTTTCTGACCCTGCAAGGCACAGACACGCGTCATTACATCGGCGCGGCGGACGACAATTACCGATTCACGCCGTTCATTTACGGGCCGGACGATCTTGCGCGCATTCACGGCACGGACGAGCGTCTGAAAATCGAGGATCTTGCGCGCGGCTCTT
>CALKYG010000369.1 GCA_938003575.1 uncultured Alphaproteobacteria bacterium | reverse complement strand
CGTTGAGCAGACCCCATGAGACGCCCTCGCCGAAGACTTCCAGCGTGACGCCCTGAGAGATGTCGCCGAGCCTCCGGCCGTCGACGATCAGGTCATCGACAGCCCAGGAGAGCATGTTGATAAAGCCGGGCGCGACCGCCATGCCGGCGGCGTCGATGGTTTTCTCGGCCTTTGCATCGCTGAGATCGCCGATTTTCGCGATCCGGTCGCCAGCAATTGCGAGGTCGGCCCTGACGCCGGGCGCGCCGGTTCCGTCATAGACCACGCCGCCGCTGATGATGGCGTCATAGGTCTCAGAATCGCCGCAGGCTGAAAGCAGCAAGAGCGCGACAGCGGCCGGCAGAAATTTCATCATCGTCAAACTCCCTCAGCGCGGCGCGACCCTATCCTGTTTCGCGCCATGCGGTCAGCCCTCGCTGCGCCGGTTGACAAGCGCCTTGATGACGCCGCGCAGCGTCCTGACCTCTCCTTCGGTCAGCTGGGCGCGGGCGAAGAGGGTCTTCAGCTTCCGCTCCATCGACTCACGCTTTTCCGCGGGAAAGAAATAGCGAACGGCGCTGAGCTCGGAGAACAAATGGTCGATCAGCCCTTCGAACTGCTCGCGGTTCGCCTGCGGCGCCTGGCTGAGGTCGGACGGCGGCGACGGGAATTCATCGGCAATCGCCCATTCATAGGCCATGACGACGCCAGCCTGTGCGACATTCAGCGAAGCGAAAGCCGGATTGACCGGAATGGCGATGACGCCGTCCGAGCGCGCGACATCGTCATTGGAAAGACCGGTGCGCTCCGGGCCGAGGAGAATTGCGCATTTTTCGCCGCGGCTGATCCGCGCTTTTATCCCTCCGGCCGCCTCACGCGGAGTGAAGACTGGAAGAAGCGATTCGCGCGGGCGCGCCGTCATGGCGAGGACGTGATTGAATTCGCCCAGCGCTTCGGCGAGCGTCGGGACGACGCGCGCGCGCTCCAGGATCATCGCCGCGCCCGACGCCGTCGCCACCGCCTTTTCGTTCGGCCAGCCGTCGCGTGGGCGGACGATGACGAGTTCCGACATTCCGAAATTCAGCATCGCCCGCGCCAGCGCTCCGATATTCTCGCCGAGTTGCGGCTCGACCATGACAAAGGCGGGCGCGGGACCCAATTCGCCCTTGTCGCGGGCGAGCCTCACTTTCCCATGCTTTTGCGGTGGCGACATGCCGGAGCCCCTCGCGCTTTGCGACCTTGGCGGGGGATGCTATAGGCCGCCCCGCGCCCCATGGCCAACGGCTGGCGCACTCACCGTCACGCTGCTCGTCTCAGGAAAGAAACATGAAGAAAATCAAGGTCGCAAATCCGGTCGTCGAAATGGATGGCGATGAAATGACCAGGATCATCTGGCAGATGATCAAGGATAAGTTCATCTACCCCTATCTCGATATAGACTTGAAATATTTCGACCTCGGGATCGAAGAGCGGGACCGCACCAACGATCAGGTGACGATCGACTCGGCGGAGGCGACGAAAAAATACGGCGTCGCCGTCAAGTGCGCAACGATCACGCCCGATGAGGCGCGCGTCAAGGAATTCAACCTGAAGGAAATGTGGAAGTCGCCAAAC
>CALKYG010000368.1 GCA_938003575.1 uncultured Alphaproteobacteria bacterium | reverse complement strand
GTCGCCGCCGGGGGGGCCGATTTCATCCATGTCGATGTCATGGACGGCCATTTCGTGCCGAACCTGACGATCGGCCCGGTCGTCGTCAAATCGATTCGCAAGGCGACCTCCCTCCCGTTCGACGTGCACCTCATGATTTCGCCGGTCGACCTCTTCATTGAGGACTTTGTAAAGGCGGGCGCGGACATTCTGACGGTGCACCCGGAGGCTGGTCCGCATCTCCATCGCACGTTGCAGGCGATCCGCGCCGCGGGGGCGAGACCCGGCGTTGCGCTTAATCCCGCGACGCCCGTCTCGGCGATCGAACCCGTCATCGGCGACGTCGATCTCGTCCTGGTTATGAGCGTCAATCCCGGCTTCGGCGGACAGGCGTTCATTCCTTCGCAGCTGAAGAAAATCGAAACCATCCGTAAGCTGATTGAGGTCTCCGGCCGTGAAATCATGCTTGAGGTTGACGGCGGCGTTAACGCCGAGACCGCCCCGCAGATCGTCGCCGCCGGCGCGGACGTCCTTGTCGCCGGATCGGCCGTTTTCCGCGGCGATCCCGGCGCCTACAGTGCGAATATCGCCGCGCTCAAGGGCGCGAACAGGAAAGCGTGAACCATCGTGGCGCCGGCATCGAGAAGGAAAGCGGACGCGGGATCGGGAGTCATCGAACGGTTCCAGCGGGCATGGGGTGAAAGTCCGTTCTACCAATCACAGCTGAACGGACCTGCGCCTGACCGACTCGCGCTGAAGCCCGTCGATCCCTACGGCGCCGATAAGGCGCTCGGGGAAGCGGTCGTCAGCGGCCGGCTTTCGATCGGCGCGCAGTCGGTCGATTGCGAGGGCGAACTCGAAAGACTCTGGCTTCTCGCAGGGCGCGAAGGCCCCTTGCACGATTTCCTTCACCGCTTCGTTTGGCTGCGGCACCTTGCGGCGTTAGGGCCAAAGGGCCGCGAACCGGCGCAGCGCCTCGCAGAGGCCTGGTTCGAACAGAACGAAAAATGGTCGCCTGACGGGTGGGAGCCCTATACGACGGGAGAAAGGCTGATCCATCTTTGCTGCCACGGTCAGGTTGTCATCGCGCGCGGCGATGCGCTGTGGCGCAGCCGCGTGTTGACGTCGATGGCGCGCCAGACGCGCCATCTGGCGCGCGCCGGTCATCGCGCCGGCGCTGCGCATGAACGCTTGCTGACCGCGATGGCGCTGACTGTCGCGGCGCTCGCCCTTCCGGGATGCGAGAGCGAGGCCGAGAAAGGGCTCGAATTGCTGCGCCGCGAACTGCGGCTTCAGATCCGGCCGGATGGCGGGCACATCAGCCGTAATCCGTCACGACAGCTCGAGCTTGTCGTCCGCTTACAGATGGTCTTGAAGGCCCTTGAAGCGCGGCGCTTTCCGACGCCTGGTTTTCTGCGTCATGTGACGGGCCGCGCGGCAGCGCATGTGCAGCTCTTTCGTTCCGGCGACGGACGCCTCGCCGTATTCAACGGCGGCTACGAGGACGATGGTGCGGCTCTGTCCTCCGCGTTGACGGCGATCGACGAGCATGCTGAGCCGACCGGGTTTGCCCGCCATTCCGGATTTCAGCGGCTCGAGTCGGCGCGAAGCGTTCTGATCGCCGATATTGGGGCGGCGAGAGGAGGGGCGGCCGCATCCGGCGGTTTCCAGGGCGCAGGCTCGTTCCATTTTTCGTCCGGCCGCTCCCGGATGGTCGTCAATTGCGGGTCAGGCGCGCAACTGCCAGGCGCATGGTCGACGGCCCTGCGCCAGGCCGCCGCGCATTCGACCCTTTCAACCGAACCGAGGGAGGCCGGCGCCGCCCTTTTCCGAAATGCACTGATCACGCATCGCCGCGCGGAAGACGCCAAGGGTCAACTGCTTGAGATTGAGCGCGCCTTCGGCGCTGAATCCGGCGGCATGGCCCATATCCGGCGTTTCTACCTCGCTGTTCGCGGCGATGACCTTCGCGGCGAGGACCGGCTGGTTTCGCCGTCGCCGTCAGTCGCTGCAAGCTGGCGGTTGCGGTTTCACCTTCACCCGGGGGTCAAAGCCTCGCTGGCGCGGGACAATCGGTCGATTATCCTCGCCTTGCCAAACAGGGAAGGTTGGCGCTTTCGATCGAACCGCCGCGATCTTGCGCTGGAGCGCAGCGTTTATTGCGGCGCCGGAGGTTTGCCGCAAACCACTGAACAAATTGTAATAGGCGGCGCGGGGTTGGAAGCTGAAGACGCCGGGGATATGGTTATCCGCTGGAGCTTTCGGCGGATGGAGACCAATTAGTCCGCCCGTCCGGGGGCTTGATGAGGGGCGGTTTCTTTTCGGCGGTGCGAGTAAGGATCGGGGGCGCGGATGTTTCGTGAGATGATGGCCGCCGCCAGGCGCATGCTTCAGCGCAGCAATCCGGCGCGCACGCTGCGCGATTTCGACATTTCCTCGCTCCTTGACCGGCCGCAGCGACGGATTGATCTGCGTGCGGCGAGCAAGCTCATTCACGGCAAGCGGGTTCTGATTACCGGCGCCGGCGGAACGATCGGATCTGAACTCGCACGGCAGACGGCTGGATTTGCTCCGGCAAAAATTGCGCTGCTCGATAATTCCGAATTCAATCTCTACGAAATCGACATGGAGCTGCGCGAGGCAGGCTATGGCGACATACTTTTTTGCTCACTGACCGATGTTTGCCGCGTCGAGCACCTTTCGCGCGTGTTCGACATGGTGAGGCCCGAAATCGTTCTTCATGCGGCCGCGTATAAGCATGTTCCGATCGTCGAGCAGAACCGCTGCGCGGCGGCGCTCGTCAATGTCATGGGCGCAAAGCATGTCTTCGACGCCGCCGTTCGCATCAAGGCGGAGACCGTCGTATTCATTTCAACAGACAAGGCGGTCAATCCGTCGAGCTTCATGGGCGCGACGAAAAGAATCGCGGAGCTTTATGCGCAAGCGCTCGACGTCGCACAAAGCGACACGCGCTTTACAACGGTCAGGTTTGGAAACGTATTCGGGTCGACAGGATCGGTTGCGCCGCTGTTTGCGCGGCAGATCGCGAATGGCGGCCCGATAACCGTCACTCATCCCGACATCAAGCGCTATTTCATGACGACGAAAGAAGCGGTGCAGCTAGTACTTCAGGCGGCGGCGCTTGAAAGCGGCGAAAAGTCGATCCTCAGTCATGACGGGCGCGTTTTCGTGCTCGATATGGGCGAACCGGTTCTTATCCTGGACCTCGCCAGGCGCATGATCGAGGCGTCCGGCCTTGTACCCGGCAAGGACATCGAAATCCGGTTCACAGGGCTAAGGCCTGGCGAAAAGCTGTTCGAGGAGATTTTTCTCGATACGGACAAGCTCGTGCGCACGGGCGCTGACGGCGTCCTTCTCGGCTCGCCGGCGATGATCGACCTGCCGCTCCTCAACCCGCGGCTTTCCGACGTGTTGAAAGCCGCGCAATCGGCGGACCAGAAAGCGCTCGACGAGGCGGTTCATGCGCTTGTGCCGGAATTCTCCCCGACGCTGGGCGAAGGCCAGGGCGCGCGCCAATCGCCGCACTAGAGTCCTGTCGGCGCAGGTTGCCCGCAGCGCCGCCCTTGGCTAAGTCTCGCGCGAAATTCTCCGGAGCCAAGTGATGACGACGATGACGCCCGTCCGGCGAGCCCTTATTTCCGTTTCCGACAAAACCGGGCTTGAGGCCTTCGCGCGGCGTCTTGCGGCGCATGGCGCCGAACTCGTCTCGACCGGCGGCACCGCGACAACGCTCAGAAACGCCGGCTTCGCGGTTCGCGACGTATCGGAATTGACCGGATTTCCCGAAATGATGGACGGGCGCGTGAAAACGCTGCACCCGAAAATCCATGGCGGACTTCTGGCGCGCCGCGACGACACGGATCATCTCGACGCGATGAAGGCGCATGACATCCCCGCCATCGATCTTCTCGTCGTCAATCTCTATCCTTTCGAGAAAACAGTCGCCGCAGGCGCTGAATTCGATGCGTGCGTCGAAAACATCGATATCGGCGGGCCTGCCATGATCCGCGCCGCCGCCAAGAACCATGGCGGCGTCGGCGTCGTCACCGACCCTGAAGATTACGAGACTGTCGCCGCGGAGATCGAACAGCGCGGCGGACTTTCGCTTGAAACGAAGAAGCGTCTCGCGGCGGCCGCATTTGCGCGCACCGCGGCCTATGACGCAGCGATTTCAGCCTGGTTCGCCGCTGAGATCGGCGACCCGTTTCCGAAGCGTTATTCGATTGCGGGCGAGCGGGTCCAAACGCTGCGTTACGGCGAGAATCCGCATCAGGCGGCCGCTTTTTATCTGAGCGGCAAGAAACGCTTCGGCGTCGCCACGGCGCGCCAGCTGCAGGGCAAGGAGCTTTCCTACAACAACCTAAACGACACCGACGCGGCTTATGAGCTGATCGCAGAGATTGGAACGGAAAGGCCGACAGTCGCCATCATCAAACATGCGAATCCTTGCGGCGTTGCTTCTGCGGCGACGATGAGCGAGGCGTGGGAACTCGCGCTGCGCTGCGACCCGGTGTCGGCGTTCGGGGGAATCATCGCGATCAATCGGCGCCTCGACGCCAGAACGGCGGAAAAGATCACCTCGATCTTTTCCGAAGTCATAATCGCGCCTGAAATCGACGACGACGCGCTTGCTCTCGTAAAGGCGAAAAAGAACCTTCGCGTCCTTGCAGCAGGCGGCGTCCCGGACCCCGCGGAACAGGGCCTTGTCATGCGCCCGCTTGCGGGCGGTTTTCTCCTGCAGTCGCGCGATTCCGGGCGCATTAATGAACGCGCGCTCAAGGTCGTGACAAAGCGTGCGCCGACGCAAGACGAAATGCGCGATCTCATTTTCGCATTTCGCGTCGCCAAGCACGTCAAGTCGAATGCAATCGTTTACGTGAAGGACGAAGCAACGGTCGGAATCGGCGCGGGGCAGATGAGCCGTGTCGATTCAAGCCGAATCGCCGCCCAGAAATCCGCCGACGCCGCAAAGGCCGCCGGCGCCGCGGAACCGCTGGCAATCGGGTCAGTCGTTGCGTCCGACGCCTTCTTTCCCTTTGCGGACGGGCTTCTCGCGGCGGCGGAGGCGGGTGCGACCGCGATCATCCAGCCTGGCGGCTCGATGCGCGACGAAGAGGTGATCCGGGCGGCGGACGACGCAGGTCTGGCCATGGTGTTCACCGGCATGCGTCATTTCAGGCACTAGGCGCAATCGGCCGACATCGGCTTCGTACAGGGCCTTTCCGGGCGGGACTCATTTCCCGCCCGCCCGTTCGGCGAGATCGGCAAGCTTCGCCGACAACAAGGACAGTTTTCCGACGCTCATTCCGGCGCCGATGTCGAGTTCGGCGACGAACTTTTCATAGCGGTCGACCGCAACAGAGTTCTTCCCGCGCCATTCCGCGAACAACGGGTCGAGCCAGTCTTTCGCCGGGCCCTTCGGTTCGGTCTTGACTGAGGCGGCGATCGCGCGGGTCAGCGTGCCCTGCCGCATCGACAATTCTTCGACAAGACGACGGACGGCAAGCTGGTCGAAGTGGCCTTCCGGCATTGCGACGCGGGCGCCTGAACGCGCCGGCTCGATCTGGAACCGGTGACCGACAGCGAAGAAAAGGCCCCCGACCGCTTCGGACGACCATTTCGTCTGGCGCGACAGGTTGACAATGTCGAAGGCGAATTCGAGCGCCGGCATCAGCGCCGCCTGCTCGGCGAGCGCCTGCGGCGCACCGCGGCCCGTCCAATAGGCGATCCTCGTCTGCAGCGCTTGCGCCGCCATCGGCGGCAATATTTCCGGAAGCGCTTTTTTCAAGGCCTGGATAGGTTCCTTGTATTGTTCGACAAGGCCGGCGACGCCGCGCTTCGCAAGCGCGTTTGAAGCCTCGACGTCGCTGACGATCTTGTTGACCTGTTCCGCCAATAGATCGACCGCGGCGTTGTAGAGGTCTGTCTGCAGCGCCGCCGGCGCTTTGTTGTCGAGCGCGTCTACGGCGGAGCCGTAGTTCCTGAGTTCCAGGATGCGGCGCGCCGATTCATAGCTGAGAGCGATATCGGGAATGCCGGCCCCGGAGATTTCCATCAGCTGGTTGACGAACGTGGCGCCGCAGGTGTCGACAATTTCGTTTGACAGGCGCGTCGCCACGATTTCGCGTTTGAGGCGATGGCCCGCTATCGCCTTCTTGAATTTGTGAGTCGCGTCAGGGAAATAGAAATTGAGTTCGCGTTCGAGAGAAGGATCATCCGGCGCCTTTGAGTCGAGCAGCGTTTCATAGATCTGCATCTTCGCATAGGCGAGAAGCACGGCAAGTTCCGGCCGCGTCAGGCCGAGGCCCTGCGTCTTTCTGGCGGCGACGCCCTTGTCGTCGGGCAGTCCTTCGACAATGCGGTCAAGGCGTCCTTCGGCTTCGAGCGCGGCCATAAAGCGGGCGTAGGCGTCGATGTCCTGCGCCGCCGTCACCTGCATCAGGGACAGCGCCCGCGTCTGATCGTAATTGTGCGCGAGCACGTGCCGCGCAACGTCTTCAGTCATCTGCTTGAGCAGATTGTTCCGCGCTGACGCTTTCAGTTCGCCGTTCTCGATCGCCGCCGACAGCAGGATCTTGATGTTGACTTCGTGGTCGGATGAATCAACGCCCGCCGAATTGTCGATTGCGTCCGTATTGATGCGCCCGCCCTTCAGCGCGAAAGCGATGCGGCCGGCCTGAGTGACGCCGAGATTGGCGCCCTCTCCGACAACCTGCATGCGCATATCATCCGACGTGATGCGGATTGCATCATTGGCGCGGTCGCCGACGCGTGAATTGTCTTCGTGCGGCGCCTTGAAATAAGTGCCGATGCCGCCGAGCCAGAACAGCTCGACGGGGAGCTTGAGGATGGCTCGGATCACCTCCTGCGGCGTCGCCGACGCGGCGTTGATTTCGAGAAGCGCCTTCATCTCCGGCGAGAGCGCAATCGACTTTGCGCCGCGGGAGAAAACGCCGCCGCCCTTTGAAATCAGCTTCCTGTCATAGTCAGCCCAGGATGAGCGCGGCAATTCGAACAACCGTTTTCTTTCGAGGAACGATTTGGCGGGATCAGGATTCGGATCGATGAAAATGTCGCGATGGTCGAAAGCGGCGACGAGACGTATCTGCTCGGAGAGAAGCATGCCGTTGCCGAAAACGTCGCCGGACATGTCGCCGACGCCGGCGACCGTAAACGGCTCGGACTGGATGTCCTTGCCGATTTCGCGAAAATGGCGTTTGACCGCTTCCCAGCCGCCGCGCGCGGTGATGCCCATCGCCTTGTGGTCGTAACCGGCCGATCCGCCGGACGCGAAGGCGTCGCCCAACCAGAAACCGTATTCCGCTGAAATGCCGTTGGCGGTGTCGGAGAATGTCGCAGTTCCCTTGTCGGCGGCGACGACGAGATACGGGTCTTCTTCATCCCAGCAAACGACCTTGGGCGGCGCGATCGTCTTGCCGCCGGCAATGTTGTCAGTGATGTCGAGAAGACTGCGTATGAAAAGCTTGTAGGCGGCGCGGCCTTCCTCGAACACTGCGGTGCGATCGCCGCCGGCAGGGAGCTGCTTGGGATAGAATCCGCCCTTGGATCCGGTGGGAACGATCACCGCATTCTTGACGCGTTGCGCCTTGACGAGGCCGAGAACCTCGGTGCGGAAATCCTCTCGGCGATCAGACCACCGAAGGCCGCCGCGGGCGACTGCGCCGAAGCGGAGATGAACGCCGTCGACTTTGGGTCCGGACATGAATATTTCGCGGTAGGGACGCGGCTCCGGCAGATCGTCGATTCCGGCGCTGACGATCTTGAAGGAAATATAGGGCTTCGGCGACCCGTCTTGCTCGCGCTGATAGTAATTGGTGCGGAGCGTGCAGAGGATAAGATTGAGATAGCGTCGGAAAATGCGGTCCTCATCAAGGCTGTCGACATTTTCGAGCAGCGCCGTCAGCCGTTCGACTGCGGCGTCAAGCTCCTTGCAACGCTGTTCCTTCCTTGCAGGGCCGGCCGGGTTGAAGCGCGTATGGAAAATAGCGATCAGCGCGCGGGATATATCGGGATGCTTGGCGAGCGTTTCCTCGATATAGCTTTGCGAAAATGGGATTCCGACCTGCATCAGATATTTTGCTGCGGCGCGGAGGTACCATGCCTCACGCCAGTTAAGGCCGGCGCAGACGACGAGCGCGTTGAAGCCGTCGTCCTCCGTGCGGCCGTCGAGCACCGCGGCGAATGCTTCCTCGATCTGTTTCTTGACGGCGGCGGCGTCGATGGCGCGGCCCCGTTTGTCCTCCGCGTAAAAATCATGGATCCAGAATGCGGCGTCCCCTTCGCCCGGGCGCACGCAAAAGCCGGCCTCCTGGACGACATTCAGTCCCAGATGTTCGATCGGCGGAATGAGGTCGGAAAGGCGCAACGGCTCATTTCGGCGATAGAGCTTGATGTTGATTTCGCTGTCTTTCGCCTTGGGTCTGTGAAACGCCCGAAGGGCGATGTCCTGATCGCCCATGCCTTCGATGACGGCGATGTCGTCGAGCGCCTCTTCCGGCGCCGTCCACTCACGATAGGCCGCGTCGAAGGCGTATTCCCATCGTTTGAAGAGGCCGATCGGCGTTGCGCCCTCGTGCGCGTCGCGCATCGCATCAAGAAGGCCGTCGGACCAATTGCGCGTGATTGCGCGGATTCGCCGGGTCAATTCGGCGATGCCCGGACCCTCCGGCGCGCCCGGCGCGATCGCTACAATGAATTGGACGCGGACCAGTGACGCCTCGCCGAAATGCGGATTGAATGCGGCGACATAACCATCAAACGCTTTGGCGAGTTCCTCGCCGATCTGTTCGCGCACGGCGGAAGAAAAACGATCCCGAGGCACGTAAACGAGGGCTGAAATGAACCGGTCGAAACGGTCTCGCCGCAGGAAGAGTTTCGTGCGCGGACGCTTGTAGAGGCGAAGAATGCCAAGCGCCGTTTCGCGCAGCGTGGCGATATCGCTCTGGAACATTTCATCGCGTGGAAATGTTTCAAGAATGTGCACCAACGCCTTCGCATTGTGACCGCCTGCCCTGAAGCCGGCAGCCTCAACAGCCTTTTGTTCCTTCACCCGGAGGATTGGAATGTCAGAGGCCGGACGATTGTACATGTCGGAGGTGAGAAGGCCGACAAAGCGTTCCTCGCCCGTGACTGCGCCTTTGTCGTCATAGGTCTTGACGCCGATGTAATCCAGATGGACGCGCCGATGCACCGTTGAGCGCGCATTCGCCTTGGTGATGATGAGCGGTTCGCTCGACGCCATGAATTCCGCGACCGCGGGAGAAAGCTCGCCCTCGTCGGAAAAAGTCGTCTTGAGAACGCGCCGGCCGCCGTCCTTCAGAATGCCGAGATCGCTGCTTGCGTCATGAGCAAATGACCGCTTCGCGCCCCGCGTCGCAAATTTGTACCGGCGCACGCCGAGAAAAGTGAACTTGCTTTCCCAAAGCTTGCGCAGGAACTCGACCGATTCGTTCAGCGTCACCTTGTCGACGCCCTTGGGTTTTACGCGTTCGAGCTGCTCAATGGCCGCCTTCATCCGGGCCCGCATCGCCTCGTAGTCCGCAACCGACATCGCAACGTCGGACAGGACTGCTTTTATTTCCGCTTCGAGGACCGCGATTTCCCGTTCCTCAACCGGCGGATCCATTTCGGCGTGAATCATCGACTCGGCGACCGGCTTTCCTTCGCCCTCGGGGACGCGGAGTCCTTTCGCGTCGCGTTCGACATTGACGACCGCATTGACGAAAAAGCTGACGGTTTTGCCGGCTTCCGCGAGCGCCGAAGTGACGCTGTCGACAATGAACGGCATGTCGTCGGTCGCAATCTCAAGGACAAGGCGCGTCTCGCGCCAATCAGTCGCCCTGTGCAGACGGAAACTGACGGTCGGCGCGCCGCGCTTTCTCCTTTCCGTCGCCTTCCATGCGTCGATTGCGCGGGCGAGGAGACTTGCAGGTTCGTCCCAGTACCGGTCTTCGCCGGTCGCATAGCGGACAAGTTGTTCAAGATAACTTTCAAACGCGGGGTCGAGGGCGCCTCCCTTCGCCTTGGGCGTATCTTTGCTTGCGCGCGCAAGGTCGAGCGCTTTCTTCAGCGTTTTTTTGTCCGCAGACGAATGAAAGCCTTCAACCATCAGAATTCCTCCCGCGGCCCGGCGCGTGCGCCGGGCTCATGAATGCGCCGAAAAGCTCTTGCAGCGGCCTTCGGGGCGCCGAATTTTGCCGGGCGTCATAGCGTAAGGCGGGCAGGAAAGTCTAACGGAATAGGGCCCCCTGCCGCCGCTTCGACCGCGTCACGCAAGAATAGCATCTTTTGTGAGGCGCCGGGGCGTGCGACTCGCATTTTGTATTGCGCCGCGATGCCGGATGACAAGAAAATGCTCAGCCGGCTGCGCGCTCGGCGGACTGGCGGCCAATATGCGATGCTTTTCCGTGGCCGGCTTCGCGCCGTATGAGCGACGTGCGGGGAAAGCGGTTCGAGGCGCGCTTTTCTGTTTCAAGCGCGAGCATAGCCACAAGGGCCGACGCGATCAGTCCCGCCCCTAGAATTGCGGCGGTGACAACGGAGAAGCCGAAGCCGGTCACGGCCGAAAGGAATATCGCTGAAAAGGCCGGAATCCCCGCCGCCGCCGCGCTCGCCCGGTGCGGCGCGTGGAAGGCGGCGGCGCCGAGGGCGGCGATCGTCATGAGACCGAGCGTCTCAATCGACGCGGAACCGTTCGGCGGTTGCGAGAGCAACAGCGCTCCGGAGCCGAAGGCCGCGCTGACGACGGCCAAGGTTGACGCGTAATAGGCTCGCCACCGAAACGGGCGCGAAGAAATACGGTCGCCCCTGCGAAATTCCTTGCGGTATCGGCGGCAGAGGTAAAGCGATCCGAATACAAGCGACGCCCAGACAGCGGTCCTCACAGGAAGGTCGCGGGCCGGAACGAGGGCGATGAAGATTGAAACCCCCGCGATGAGCGCAAGCCCGGAACCGCCCCACCGGGACAACTGGTCGATCAGGTGAAGCTGGGCGGAGCGGGACCGGCGTTGATTGCGGCGCGGAATACGAGCCGCCAACGCCGCTTCAGCGGCAATCGCCTGAAGTTCCTGCACGGTTTTGCCGGCGAGCTGGTCGGATTTCGAGTCAACAGACGCCATCGGCCTCAAGTCGCTTCCAACATTCTTGCCGGTTCACTACGCCCTGAGCGGTGTTAACGGGTCGTTAAGAAACGCGAAGGTGCTGTGATTTGACAGCGCCGTCCATCGGCGAAGCGATGAAGCGCGCAGGTCAACTCCCGGCGCCGCCAGGCTTTTGAGCGGCTGTCGCCGCCGCCGTCGCTATTCTTCGCCCTCGCCGTAGTAAGCTTCAATGGCGACGCCGGCCTGTTGGAGTTCGCCGCGCAGGGTCAGCGCGTCAATGTTGAAAGGATCGATCGACAAGGCGGCGACGACGTCATCCGCCGCTTCAACATCCTTGCCGAGCGCTCTTCGCGCGCGCGCCCTGATCAGGAATGCTTCGACGGACTTGAGGCCGCCAGCCTCCGCCGCAGTCACGGCGTCCGCCGCCCGCTGCCAGTTTTCCCCCGCGGCGAAAACCTTCGCAGCGACGAATTCGAGTTCGGGAAGATTTGGCGCAAGGCCCTTCGCTGCGGTGATCGCGTTTTCGGCTTCCCCTGTTTCGCGCGCATCAATCCAGGCGAGAGCGGCTTCGGCGAGAAGACGCGCCCGCGCCCGCGCATCGCCCGCGTCGCTTCGCTCCGAAATTTCAGTGAGCCGGATTGCGGCGAGCTTCGGCAGGCCGGCCGCGAGTTCGGCGACCGCAAGACAGTGAAGGGCCGGCGCGCCGCCGCCGTCCGACGCCCAGCGTTCGGCCGCCCGGCGACCGATTTCAAGGTCGCTGACAACAAGATTGACGCAGTCGACATAGCGCTCGGTCGTCCCTTCGATCCGCTCAAGATATGCGGGCAGAAAGGGCGCTTCGGGCGTCGTCAGAAGGGCGAGGGCGAAAAGCAATTTCATGCTGCAACCCTAAAGCCCTCGATTGCGGCGGGAAAGGGGCGACTACTCGGCGGCTTCAGCGCTCGACGGACGTTTTGCCTGCCGGCGGATCGAAGGCTTTTGGGCGTCACTCGCGGAGGTCGTCTTCGCCTTTGCTCCGTACCTGGTGACCACGATGTTGTCCGACGTTCCTTCTGGCGGCTTGACAGCGACGCGGGGATCGGCCGGGAGAAAGCAGGTCACCCGCGTTCCTTCTCCAGGAGCGGACTCCATGCGCACCCATCCGCCATGCAGGTTGACCAGACGCTGGACGAGTGAAAGGCCGAGACCGGCGCCTGCGGACGGACCGCTCGATTCAAACGCTTCAAAAACGCGCGCCTGATCGGTCGGCGAGACGCCTCGGCCGGAATCGGCGACCCAGATCCGCACAAGCCCCGGCGCACGATCGGCGCCCAGCGTCACGCTGCCGCCGGCGCCCGTATAGGCGAACGCATTCGACAGGAGATTGAAAAGTATCTGCTTGAGGCGGCGCGGATCGGCGCGGATGACGCCAATATCCTTATCGCAGTCGACAGCGAGCGAGACCTGCGTGTCCTCGGCCTTGAGCGCTGAATAGGTCGCCGCGTTCGTTAGAAGTTCGCGAATGTCGAACTCTTCCGTTTCGAGCGACACCTGACCGGCGTCGACAGCGGCAAGATCGATAATGTCAGTGATGAGATCGCGAAGATGATACGACGCTGAAAGGATCGAAGCGATATAATCTTTCTGGCGATCATTGAGCACGCCGAACATCTGTCCGTCGATCATTTCCGCAAAGCCAATGATCGACGAAAGCGGCGTGCGCAAATGATACGACACGTGATCGACGAATTTGGACTTTTGCCGGTCAATGTCCTCAAGCAGCGCATTGCGCTCCTTCAGTTCCTTTTCGCGTTCGCGGCTGTCGGTGACGTCCAGGAAATAGACAAGCGTTGCGCCGTCCGGCAGCGGTTCGGCGCCGAGCGACAACGTGCGGCCGTCAGACAGATTCAGGAATTCATCCCGGATCGGTTTGCGGTCGTCCGGCGACATCGAAGTTGCGCGACGCTTGGCGAGCGTAAGGAGATCCGCACCTGACGTGACGCGGTCAATCATTGCATTGAATGTAGACTCGACGTGCGGACGAGCGGCCAGCGTCGCCTCGTCGAGCCGCCACATCCTCTGGAACGCGGTGTTATACAGACGAAGTCTTCCATCAGCGCCGAAAACCGCGACCCCTTCAGACAGATTATTCAGCGTCGCCCGCTGGACGTTGATCTGGGTGTTGTAACGCGCTTCGAGCGCCATTTTCTCTGTGATGTCGTCAAAAACCAAAAGGGCCCCGCCGAGCGGATGGCGCGAGCGCGACACCCGCAAGGTGCGCGCATCGGGGAGATTCCAGATCTCATCCGGCTCGCGCCCCGTTCGCTCCGCCCCAATCGCCGCAAGACCCTCTGTATAAAGAGCGAGCTGGCGGCGTTTCCATGCGCCGTAGTCAGCCTGTTCCGGAAGTCGGCCGGCCTGGCGCAGGCGGTCAAGTATTTCGCCATGGCTCGGCTGGACGGAGAGTTCTGCGTCGTCGAGATTCCAGAGCCTCTGGAATGCGGCGTTCGAATAGACAAGGTTTTGCGCTGCGCCGAACATCGCGACCGCTGTCGGCAGTTGATCGAGCGTCGAACGGTTGGCTTCTATATGGCGCGCGAGATCGGCGCGCGTTTTTTCCAGCTCGGTGATGTCGACGGCGAAGCCGGCGATGGCGGCGTCGCCTGCGGCGTGCACCGGCGTCTCGGTCACTTTTAGCGCGCGGCGCGCGCCTTTGATGTTGACGACGATGCGGCCCTCAATCGCGCGCCGTTCCGACGCGGCGCGTTCGGCGATCTTTCGAGCGGCGGGATCAAGCTCGATCTGTTCCTTGAGAACGACGGCCTGGCTCGACGCCTCGACCGCTTCGACGTAGGCCTGATTCACCCACGCGATCGAAAGGTCCGCCGTGCGCCGCCATGCGGGGATCGGCGCGCGATCGAGCTGGGCGAGGGCGCCGTGAAGGTCGGCCGTCTTCTCCCGCACCTTGCCCATGATGCCTGTGTCTTCGGCCATGCGGACGGCTGGATCGGTCAGCCATAGCGCCACCTGTCCGCCTGCGACGCGGCCGTCCGCCTCAATGGCGCGGCCCTCGTTCGTCATGACCGAGCCGGAAAATGCAATGCCGTGCCGGCGAAGTTCGCTGACCTTGTCGCGGAGTTTGCGGAAGTCTTCCGGCGGGCCGTCATCTTCAAGCGGCAGATCGCCGAGCGTGTTGAGCAGACGCGTCACCGGCGTCGCCGCCCGATCGTCCAGGTCTTTTGCAAATGACATGAGCGAAGCCAGCGCCGCCGGGCCGCCCAGAATCTTCGGCGCGCCCCAGCCCTGTTCAATAGAATCATAGTCGTCTTCCCAGACGAGGACGAGGCCGGGATGCGCGGAAAGGACGGCGTCCGATTTTTCAAGCTGCGCCTCCATTTCGGAAAGCTTTCTCGTCCAGACGACGGAGGCGTTGCGTGAGGCGGCGGAAACGCGCAACGCCCAAGCGACCGCTGCGACGGCGAGAGCGCCTGCGGCGAGGAGGGCGATGAATATGGGCTCAGACTGGGCGGCGGCGTCGGCTGTCTGGGCGAAGGCCGGCCCGCCAATCAGCGCAATCGACGCCGCAGACAGGCGTAAAGCGCTTCTTGGCGTCCGCAATCCTTTAGCCAATCGATCCATTCGGACCCCTGAATTTCCACCAGCCGTCGGCCGAAGACCGGACGAACGCAACCAATATCTGGTAATGACACGCGCCAAGGCTCACAATATGTACCCGGTTCGCGTGGAAGGGCTAGGGGCGGGGCGGACGATTCCGGTTGCCTGCACAGCCAAATTTTCAACAAGGATCAGTTTGGCTGATCCGCTTCCGTCTCGGATTGTTCCACGGGCTTTTTCTTACCGAACAGGGCGCCGAGCCCTTCATTGATCAGCGCCGCAGCCGGATCTTCCTCCGCCTCGGCGGCGCTGGCGCCGTTCGCCGGTTCCTGGGGCTGTGGCTCGGTTGTCGCGGGCGCCTTGCCGCCGCCGAGGATGCCTTTCAGGAGGCTTGCCGCCGGGTCATCGGCATCCCCTGTCTTGCCGGCCTCGTCGCCGCTCTCCTTCGGTTTCAGCGCCTTGTCGAGGAATCCCTTCAACGTCTGTTCCGCCTTGCCGCGGACAAGCGATTCAACGTCGATCGCCATGGTCGGCTTGGAAAATGTGCCGCCGACGCGGACCGGAATCGAAATCATCCGGCCGCTCGAATTGTCGGCGGCGGTCGACGCCCTTGGCAGCAGCCGAAGGTCAAGCGTCTGGCCGGGAAGATCAACCCGTCCGGCGCCGGTCATGGTCAGATACGGACCTTCGAGCGAAATCGTCGGCGCCTGCACGGCGCCGTTCGTAATCGTGAAGTTCGAAAGGAATTTTGAAAAGTCGGTCTTCTCGTCCGGCCGCTGCGCTTCAGCGATCGCCGTAGTTATGGCGGCCGGATTTGTGAGGCCGCCTTCATAAAGCTTGGCGCCAGCGCTCGCGAGTTTGACGATGCTGACGCCCTTGATCGCGCCGTCATTGAGATCGAAGCCGCCCTTGCCGTCGAGG
>CALKYG010000367.1 GCA_938003575.1 uncultured Alphaproteobacteria bacterium | reverse complement strand
GTCACCCCAGGCGCCGCGCGCCCTTCGGCAAGACGCACCTGTTCGATGATCTCGGCCCGATAGGGCGCAAGATGCCCGGAGGGTCTAACGCCGAGATAGGCGAGCCCATTGCGATTGATATCCTCGATCCTCTCGCCGACCGTTTCTGCAAACTTTTTCGATCCCGGCGCGAACGCGCCGACGAAGAATCCGGAAAGCGCGAGCGCCCCGGCGGCGCAGCCGATGAATATCTTCCGCTCCAGATCTTCGGGCAGATTCATCATTACCCCCCGGACAATGCTTTCAGGCGCGTCCCCACGCGATGAAATGCGGGTTGTCGAACCCGCGGCGCCGCTTTCCGTACCCTAGCGGCCGATCCGACCCGAATTCAACGACCCGGCCGCCGGCCGCTTCCAGCACCGCCTGACCGGCCGCCGTGTCCCATTCCATCGTCCGGCCGAGGCGCGGATAGACGTCCGCGAGTCCTTGAGCGATCAGACAGAATTTGAGCGACGAGCCTGCTGCTGCGAAATCCGCGACATCGAGCGTTGCAAGGAAGGCGTCGGTTTCCGGCCCGCGATGGCTGCGGCTGGCGACGGCGACGAGACTCTTCTGCGGAACCCGGCGGGCTGCGATCACCGCCGGGGAGCCAGGTTTTCCCTCGTCAATGCGCGTCATGCGCGCGCCTTTGCCGGCGACTCCTTCATAAAGCTTGTTCACCGCTGGCGCATAGACGACGCCGAGCGCCGGCGCGCCGTCGCGCACAAGAGCGATATTGACCGTGAATTCACCGGTTCTGCTGACGAATTCCCTGGTGCCGTCGAGTGGGTCCACGAGAAAGAACTCGCGCCCGAGGTCAGGGATTTCACCTTCGGACGCGGCTTCCTCGGCAAGGATCGGAATATGCGGCGCAGCCCGCTTGAGCCCGGCCACTATGATTTCCTCGCCGAGGCGGTCCGCTTCCGTCACCGGGGAGGCGTCCTCCTTCGACCCGACCGCAAAATCGCTTTCATAGATCTCGAGAGCCGCCGCGCCGGCGTCGAGCGCCAGTGCGCGCATCGCCTCCATCAGTGCCGCATCGTCGGCGCAAGCCGTCATTTTCTGATTCCCTATTTGAAGGCGACGATGGTATAGGCGGCGCACTGCCGCGGCGTGAGCCCGAACGCCGGAATGATCCTGTCGATAATCCAGCCCTCTTCGGCCAGGGCGTTCAGTTTGGCCTCCAGCGCGTCAGCCGCGGCGCGGCCGATCTCCTCTTCGTTTCCAAACAGGAAAGGTTTCTTGCGGGAGTCGCGCCATGATATGTGGAAGGCTGCGTATTGTTTCGACATGGCACACCTGAACTGCCGTCGGGCGGAAAGCCGGACGCCCTCTGGACGATAACACCCCCAAGCGCGCAAGCATCACGCCAAACCAGCCGCGACGCGCTCGGGCTGCCCGCATCTTGCATGTCCGGATGCTGCAATGCAAAATTTAATGATGGAACGGACGTCCCGGTTACTGATTGTTTGTCCCGCGCGTGATAGGGAAAGCCCTTGGAACCGGATATGTGGGAGCGGCGCCTCGGCGCCGGGTGCGGGTTGAGCGAGGCTCCGGGCATTTCAGACGACCTCGGCGCCGGCGAAATCAGTCGGCGTGCGCCATTTTCACGGGCGGTCTACGGCGACCTCGTGCAGTTCACCGACTTCGTGATGGTCACTGCGGCGTCGATGATCGTCGCTTATCTCTATCATCGCTATGTGCTGGTTCTCGATACCGACTTCCAGCGGTTCGCCGCCGCCGGCATTGTCGGCGCGACGGGCGTCACCGCCCTTCTGCGCCGCGACGGATATTATGAATTTGAGGCGCTGCTGTCGTCCAGCCGCTCGATGCGCGCCGTCATCGCGCGCTGGGCCTTGATCGTTCTCGGCCTCATCGCTTTCGGCTATGCGTTGAAGGTCTCGCAGAATTTTTCCCGGTTCTGGCTGTTCGCATGGACCGTCGTCGTCGCCGTTGCGCTTGTCTCCTCGCGGGTCGTCGCCGCCGCGGTTCTGCGACGGGCGGTTCGCGAAGGCGGCGTCTTTTCGCGGCGCATTGCGATTGTGGGCGCCAACGAGATCGGCGCGCGGTTCGCCGAACATGCCGCCAACCCGGAAAAAGCGATCTCGATCGTCGGCATATTTTCCGCTGGGCCGGAAGATTCAGTCGGGCTCGGCGTTGCGTCGGCCGGGGATCTTCGCGCGCTTGAGCGCGCCGCCCGCGCCGGCGAGATCGATGATGTCGTGATTGCGATGCCGAAGCTGTCGAAAGAGGCGATGATGTCGCTGGTCAACCGGCTTTCAGCCCTTCCGGTCTCGCTCGCGATTTGTCCGAACGCGCACTGGCTCGACCACACCGGCGGCGAGGTTGTGCGCATCGGCGGGGCGCCCATGTTGACGCTGTACCGGCGGCCGCTGGAGGGCTGGGGCGGCCTGATGAAGACGGCCGAAGACTACCTGATCGGGATTCCGGCCTTCATCATCCTCGCGCCGGTGATGCTGGCCATCGCGATCGCCATCAAGCTCGAAGGCAAGGGGCCGGTCCTGTTCACGCAGCAGCGGCACGGCTTTAACCACAAGGTTTTCCGGATCTACAAATTCAGGACCATGACCGTTCAGGAAGACGGCGAAACGATCCCTCAGGCCCGCAAACAGGATCCGCGCGTCACCCGGCTTGGCGCATTCCTGCGCCGCTATAGCCTCGACGAGCTGCCGCAGATCTTCAACGTGCTGAAAGGCGACATGTCGCTGGTCGGGCCCCGTCCGCACGCGCTTGCGCATAACCACCAATACGCGCTGACGATTGAGAATTACTCCGGACGTCACAAGGTGAAGCCTGGGATGACCGGCTGGGCCCAGGTCAATGGCTGCCGCGGAGAAACGTCCGAAAATGAACGCATGGCCGAGCGCGTCCGCTACGACCTGGAGTACGTCGACAACTGGTCGCTCTGGTTCGATTTCAAGATCATGGTGCTGACCTTTGCGGCGGTGCTGTTTCCCAAGAACGCCTATTAAGCGTCGCCGCGCCGAGTGAAACGGATTCCGGCGCGACGATTGCATTGTCGCGTTCCGTCCTGTAGCGGACCGCGAAAGATTAACAGAAGGGCTTCCAATGCGAGTCGCTATCGTTGGCACTGGTTATGTCGGGCTCGTGTCGGGCGCATGTTTTGCGCATTTCGGCCATGACGTCGTCTGCATCGACAAGGACGAAGGCAAGATCAATCGTCTTGAGGCCGGAGAAATTCCGATTTTCGAGCCCGGCCTTGATGCGCTTGTGGCGGAGAACGTCTCAGCCGGCCGGCTCGCATTCACGACCGACCTCAAGGAAGCGACGTGTGACGCCGAGGCGGTGTTCATTGCCGTCGGAACGCCTTCGCGCCGAGGCGACGGGTTCGCCGATCTCACTTATGTATACGCCGCGGCCGAAGAAATCGCGCAGGCGTTGAACGGTTACACCGTCATCGTGACGAAATCGACGGTTCCGGTGGGGACCGGAGCCGAAGTCGAGGCGATCATTCGCCGCGTTCGTCCGGATTCGGACTTTTCCGTCGTCTCGAACCCGGAGTTCCTGCGCGAAGGCGCGGCGATTGAGGACTTCAAAAGGCCGGACAGGATTGTCGTCGGAGCCGAAGACGAGCGCGCGCGCGAGGTCATGCGCGAGCTTTACCGGCCGCTATTCATCAATGAAACGCCGATCGTCTTCACCAATCGGGCGACATCGGAGCTCATCAAGTATGCGGCGAATGCGTTTCTCGCCACGAAGATCACGTTCATCAACGAAATGGCCGACCTCTGCGAACAGGTTGGCGCGAATGTTCAGGAAGTCGCCCGCGGCATTGGTCTCGACGGCCGCATCGGACCGAAATTTCTTCATGCGGGACCCGGTTACGGCGGATCGTGCTTTCCGAAGGATACGCTTGCGCTGGTTCGCACCGCGCAAGCCGTCGGCGCGCCGACAAAGATTGTGGAGGCGGTGGTCGAAATCAACGCGCGGCGAAAACGGCAGATGGCGGACCGTGTCATCGCGGCGTGCGGCGGGTCCGTCAAGGGCAAGACGATCGCCGTGCTCGGACTGACTTTCAAGCCGAATACGGACGATATGCGCGACAGTCCCGCGCTCGACATTATTCCGGCGCTTCAAGCGGCTGGCGCCAAGGTGCGCGCATTTGACCCGGCGGGCATGGATGAAGCGAAAAAGCATCTTGAGGACGTCATCTATTGCGACGGCCCCTATCACGCGATGGACGGCGCCGATGCGGCCGTCCTGCTGACGGAATGGGATGAATTCCGGGCGCTCGATTTCCGGCGCGTAAAAGACCTTTTGCGGACGCCGGTATTCGTCGACCTGCGCAATGTATACCGGCCCGGCCACATGTTGGAACAGGGGTTTGACTATCACTCGATCGGCCGCGGTTCGATCGAGGGCGATCCGCGCAAGAGTTCCCGTTAGGGGGTTGCGGCGAAGATCAGGCGGCGACCTGTTCAAGGATCCCGACGCGGACTCCGTCGAAGACGAACTGCGTCGAAAGCGCCATCAACAGCATTCCAAGGATCCGCGTGATCGCGTTCATGCCTGTGCGCCCGAGCACGTCTCCGATGCGGCTGGCGAACGCCATCATCAGTACGCCGATGGCGAGCACGATGACTGAAGAGACGAGCGCGGAGATCTTGTCGACCGGGCTCGCACCCGGTCCCATCAGCAGCATGATCGTCGCGATGGCGCCGGGACCCGCGAGCATTGGAATCGCGAGCGGGAAAAATGCGATATTGTCGCGCGAAGACGCCTTGGGACCGGGCGTTTTGGCTTCGGTCTCACCGTCCGGATTAAAAAACATCCGGAACCCCATGATGAAGAGAATGACGCCCATCGCTGCGCGAAAAGCGGGCAGGCCGACGCCCATGTGATGCAGGATGACGTTTCCGGCGAAACCGAACACCGAAAGGATCGCGATTGAATAGATCGCCGCGGAAAACGCGATTCTAAGGCGCGCGCGCGGCGTCTCATCCTTGGTGAGAGAGGCGAAAATCGGCGTCACCAAAATCGGGTCGATGACGATGAAAAGCGTCACAAACGCCGTCAGAAAGCTTGAGTAATAGGCTTCCATGTCCGCCGCAGGCGCGCTCCCTGATTTCAGCCACAATGATCCAAGTCGCGGCTGCGCCGCAAGGCGCGGTTCAAAGTCCCGCAGCGCTCTTTATCGCCGCCCGCTCGTCATCGTCGAGCCCGGCGATATCGTCGATGAATTTCACCGCTTCCGCCGCATCGGCGCCGCGTATGTAAACGATGCGGCGTTCGGCGTCCTCTTTAAGGTCCTCGCCGCCGGCTGGAATTCCGTCCCCACCGCGCCCGGCCGACCGATCGCCGCGCCGCACGCGTCTCTCGTTCAGGTCCGCCTCTGGTCCGGCGCTTTCGTCATAGTCCATTTTGTGAACGACAATTCCGCCGCGCTCCGCGCGCCGTTCGCCTTCGATGTCGGGTTCGCCCCGGAGCCGCGCCAGCGTCTTCTGCGCGTCCCTGTCGCTCAAAAGGTCGAGGCGGTCTCGACCCGCGGCGACAGCGCCGCCGCCGCTGGCGAGATTGACGACCGCGACCAGGCGCTCTCCGTCCTTCTGGTCGAGGCGAAGCTCAAATCGCGCTGCCGACGCGCCGGCGGCGACTGAAAGCCCAAGCGCGGCGCAAACGGCGATGAGGCGAAAGAGGGTTTTCATTCGGAGCTCCGGCGGCGGGTTTGTCGACAAGTGTCATGGAAGGGCGGCGCATGGAAAGACGAAAAGATAACATTTTCGTAATGTTAGCCGGCCGCTCCGGGGCTGGAGCCGTCCCTGTCCGGACAGGGTGCGCTGTCCGCAAAAAATGGTTAATATCCCAAAGCCAGCTGCGGGCAGTCACAGTCAGGGGAGCCTCGCCATGAGAAAGCCATCCGCCGTTCAATTAACGGGAGCCGCCGCCCTTGCCGTTGTCGCCGCCGGCTGCGCGACGGGTGCGCGACAGGACGCGTCCGGGGGAGCCGCGCCCAATGATCCTTACGCCGCCGCCCTTTACACGGGCGCCCCTCAGCCCGACGCCGCCGACCACTACGCGGATCTCTATGCGCCCGACCAGCGATCAGCCAACGGCACGCCGTTTGAACTTGCTTCCTATGCCGGCATTGAGGGCGCGCGGCGCGCTCATGCTCTGTATACGAAGCAGGAAGCGGAGGCGCTTGACGGCCGCTGCGAAGCTTCTGTCCGCCCGAACGCGATGGAATCGATGATCGACATCGCGGAACTTTGCGACGTCCCGCTTGACTTGCTCGTTGAGTTCAATCCGGGCGTCGCGGACGTGAGCTATTCGACCGGCGGGGCCGTCGTTCAAATTCCGGGCGGCGTCACATCTCCGCAGGGCGTCGGCGCGATCGCTGATCAGCTCGTGCTGCTTGACATGGTTCAGCCCGGAGAAACGCTCGACAAGATCGCCTACCGGCTGAATGTTTCGCAAGCGACGCTCGCCAATCTCAATCCCGATATCGACTGGACGAAGCCGGTCGCCGGCCAGGCCTTCGTGAAGCCCGCGGCGGCCGTGCAGGCGGGCCTGTCTTATTCGGCGCCGGCGGAAACGCCCGCCTGGGAGGGATATGCGGGCGCGAAAGGCATCGGCGCCTCGGAAGCTGGCGGCGCGATCGGCGTCGTCGCCCATGCGCCGTATCAGCTGACGCCCGTCAGGTCGTACGGCCGGGGGATCGGCGTTTATCCGGAAGGAAAGCTTTCCGTCGACAGGGCGGTCGTCAAGGCCGGCGAGTCGGTGACCGTGACGGCCTGGGCCGCGCCAGGCGCTGAGGTCACCTTCTTTGCCGGCGATGAACCCGGAGACCTCAGGAAGTCGAAGACGGTCAGGGCCGACGCCGCGGGCAACGCTACCGCTTCCATCAGGGTGAAGAAGAAAGCAAATATGGGCGGCGTCGTCTTCGGCGCGCGGGCTGAAGGCTCGAATGAAACGCAGTTTTCCGACCGGGTCGGCGTCGTGAAGCTCGGCGATCGCGGCAAGGATCGCAGCGCCTCTGAGGAAACGGAAGAATAGACCGCCCCGGCGGTTGGTCAGGTTCGCCGCGCGGGCCGCGCCGTATTCCTGATCGCAGCCTCGTATATGCTGACCATCCGTTTCGCTTTCGCCGCCCACGAAAAATTCGCGACAACATGCTCGTGGGCGGCCTCGCCCATTCGCGTCGCGAGCGCGCGATCAGCCGCCAGAGCGGTCATCGCCCGCGCAAGGCCGTCGATGAAGCCCTGTTTTGAATCCGGCGATATGAGATAGCCGGTCTCCGGCGTCACGTACTCTCTGGGGCCGCCCCAATCGGTTGCGATCGCCGCGGTGCGGCATGCGAACGCTTCAAGTATGACGGCGCCGCCGCATTCGTGGAGCGACGGCAGCACAAGCGCGGTCGCCGCCGACACTATGTCGCGAATTTCCGGCTGCTTCCTGAATCCGAGAAACTCAATTCTTGCGGACGCAGGCGACTTGCCTGCAATCTCGGTAAGGCGAGCTCTCTCCGGACCGTCGCCGATGATGAGAAGGCGGGCGTTCGCAGGCAATTCGGCAAACGCCTCAATCAACAGATCGACAGCCTTCAGCCAAATGAGGCGTCCGACAAAAACAAAGACCGGATTTTCGGGCTTGCCGGCGCTCTCGACGTTCCACAGCGCAAGATCGACGCCGTTTTCGACGATCAATTCGACCTTCGCCGGATCGATGACCGATGGAAGCGCTTCACGGGTGCGCTCGTTGGCGACGAGGATCGCCGCCGCTTCGATTTTGCCGGGAATAAGGCGGTTCACGGCGCCGGACAGCATGCGCGCCGCCTTAACCGCCCAGAGCGATCCCTGCCCGTATTCCTTTGCGAAAGCTGGCGGAAAAGTCATGCCGCCGTTCATCGGGCCGATCACGACAGGCGCCGGCATGCGCGTGAGGAAGGACGGGAATTTCGGCGACACCGGCGTCGGCTGATGGATGACGTCGACTTTCTCATTGCGCGCGATCCAACGGGCCGCTTTGGCGATCCTCGCGCCCGTGACGGCGGCGATCGCACTCATGAATACGCGGTCGCGGATCGCCGGCGGGGCGAGCTTGCTGGCGCGAAAGAGCGCCTTCTCGGCGAAAGCATCCTCGATGAAGTGGAATTTCTCCGGATCCCAGATTTCGCTCTCGGAAAGCTCCTTGCGCACGCGGGCGTGCGCGACCGCGCGGCAATCGACGCCAAGCGCGCGCATTTCGCGAATTATGTGAAACGGGAGCACCGCCTCGCCGCCCATGCGCGTTGAAATATTGCTGGCTGCAATCAGGACGCGCACGGATAATTTCCTGTCGGCGCTTCGGCGCGGGCGTCAATGCGGAACATAAGGGGGAAGGAACTCTTCAACCCGCGAGACCAGCCTTTCGAGTTTCCTGTCGGCGTCGCCGACGGTCATGCCGGACTCGATCGGGGTCAGCAGCCTCACCATCGCGCCGTCCGAGCGCTTGCGCGTCACGGCGTCGACAATCAGCCAGAATTTCATGACGAATTCGTTGGCGACCTTTCGGCCGCGCTGATCATACCAGTAATAGACGAGCTGGCGGTTGTCGCCGTTCTGAATAATCAGCCGATTATAGGGAAAGAACTCGCCCGCCTTTGTTTTCGACTTGATGACTTTCTGATCGACGATCTTCCAGCCGCCGCCGGGAATGCATTGGCGGGGGCTGTGCCAGGACCGACCGTCGCGCTGGGCGTTGAGATAGGCGATGTAAAGATTGAAGTCCTCGCCGTCCGGCGACCGCAAATTGACGACGATGGAATCGTCCGCGCCGAGAACCTCGGCGACGCTGGGGTCGAGCGGGCGGACGTCTGTCAGCCAGCCGGGAAATTCCCCGGGAATGGAAGCGAACGCCTTTCGATCCGGGATGATGAGCGCGTCGTCGGTGACAATTTGCGACGCGCCGATCGCAAGAAGCGAAAGCGCACCGGCGCCGGCGAAAACGGAAGCGCGCGACCCGCGGGCGGATTTTGGCGCTGTCAGCGGCAAATCGGGCGTCGTCAGCGCTTCGAGCGGATTGACCTTCGGCGATGAAAACCGCGCAAGGACCGCAATGACCCCGAATAGCGCAACAAGGCAGAAAAGGAAGACGACCCAGCCCTCAAAGAAATGGAGCGCGCCTTCCGCGTGTTCAACGCCGTAAGCCTGAACCATGGCGGCGGTCACGGCGATCCTGACGGAGTTCATCAGGATGGTGATCGGAACAGTCGAGGCGACAATTAGCGCGCGCTGCCATAACCTGCCGCGATACATATAGGCGGCCATGACCCCGAGGCTCAGGAATGGAAACAGATATCTGAGCCCGCTGCATGCTTCGGCGACCTGCAGCTTGTAGTCGCCGAGATCGATGATGTTGCCGGACAGGTGGACCGGAATCCCCATCAGCTCGACCATGATGACGCCGAGGACCGATGACATTTGCTGGAACTTCCAGGACAGAACGGTAATCACCCAATAGGGCGGCGGCACGGCGAAGAAAAGGAAGGCGACCGGCGCCGCCGTCGTGCGCAATAGCGACAGTCCGCCGAAAGCGGCGACAAGTCCGGCGATCGCGACGACAAGGCCGAGATGCTGAAACAGGAAAATGCTGGTCAGCTGGCCGAGCAGCAAGAGCGCCAAGGCGACCCCGATCAGGCCGACGCCTGCGAACGAGGGTCCGCCGATGCTCTTTTGAACGGTTTCACGGTTAATCCAGAGGAGATAGGCGGAGACGACCGGGATGAAATAGCTGTGGGACAATTCCTGCTGGTTTCCCCATCGCCGCCAAAGATTAAGCGTTGCGTCCCAGAACAGGACGCTGAGACCGATGACGGTCGCCGCGATCGCGGCGATTGCAACAGGATTTCCGAACGGAAGCCTTCTGCGATTGTATGAAGTGGCGGGCGTCGATGAGGCGGCGTCCAACTTGCGGCTCCAGCGGCTGAATTTACGGATTAGGCGTAGCTTACGGATCGCTCAGGATGCAACAAGCATGCGCCTTGCCGCGGTGCGCTTTCGCCTCAAAACGGGCCAAACCCGTTCAGGAGAAGGAAGGCTGAAAGCGCGACGCCGGAGACGCCGGTGATCAGCAATCCTGCAAGCGTGCCGATCGGCAGCGATCGTTGAAGGCGCGCCTTGACAGTCAGGTACAGGACGCCGGCGCCGGCAAGGCCGGCCGCCGCGCCGGCGAGCGCGAACCAGCGCGACCAGCCGAGCAAGCCGCCGAGAATGAGCGCTTCATTGGCGTCGATCGTCGCATATGCGCCGTAGCCGAGACCGGCTGTGCTGGCCGCGCCGAGAAGCGCCGTCGCAAAAGCGAGCGGCCGCGCGCCCAATGTCGTCGGCGCCGCGTCGTTATTGATGAGGCGTGCAATGGGAGCGAGCAAATACACGATGAATGCGGCCGCGAGCGCGACAGCCGGCAACCCGAACCACAGCGCGGGCGCTGCAATCTTCTTTTCGTCCTCGATTGCGAGCGCGGCAAGACGCAGGAGCCCCTCCGGCTGGTAAAGCGGCCCCGAAAACTTCGGAGACGTGATGCCGTCGGGACAGGTCCGGTCGACTTCGCCGGAGGGGTTGTCAAAGAATTTCGTTACGAAATCGCCCGCGCATTTCACTGAACGCGTTGGTCCGTGACCGGAATACGGGAACTCGACATAGGTCCCGTTGGAAAAGCCCGGAACGATCGACTGCGCCAGCGGGGGCGGGGTGATCGGGTCCATCTGCCCGTTGGCGATCACCGTTGGAATATCAGTCGCAACCGCCGCATACTGGTCCTCAGGCCGCGAGTTCATGCCATATCGCCTGCACAGCGCTGCCGCCGCGTCGATAAGCTCGGGATCAACGAGCAGCGCCGAAAGTTCCGGGTGATCCAGCGCGTCCTGCGCGACGGCGTCGCGAAGCCGTCCATACCAGCCGTCATTGCAGGCGATCGCGTTATACATGCCGGGACTGATCTGAAAACCGGCGGGTCCGCCCGGCGCGCCGGCCGTCAGGATACGGAAGGAGTCGAAGTCCTCCCTCTCGATTCGTCCGACGATCGCATCGATCAGCGCTGGAAGCGTCGGATAATTGTCCTGTTCGTAAAGGAGCGAAAAAGGCAACCCTCCGACAAGATCGCCGAAGAACCAGCCTTTTCCTGCAGGAAACAGCTCGGTATCGATTGCATCGACGGCGATCGGCGTTTCCAGCGTCTTCACCATCGCCGCCTTGAGCCGCTTTTGCAGATCCGGGAACGAACGCGCGCAAGTCTTGTCGGCGCCGCACGCCGATTCCAGGAGATCTAGGTCGCGCTGGAAATGAGTTGCGACGCGCTGGAAATGCGCGCCGGGAACGATCGGCACGATCGCGTCCAGAATCACCGCCCGAATTCCGTCCGGGTCCTGTTTCAGATAGGCCTGACCGAGTATCGAACCATATGAGATGCCCCAGACATTCCATTTTTCATAGCCGAGCGCGCGACGCAGCGCTTCCACATCCCGGGCGTTCTCGATGGTGTTGTATCCCGAAAGGTCGACGCGCGCGGCCTTCGCTTCGGCGAAACAGTTCTCCATCGCCGAGAGCGCGGCGCGCTGATAGGAGGCCCAGTCCTCCTTATTGCCGGCGGATGGATCGAACAGCGCATATTTTGCGCAGAAATCGCCGGAATTGCCGATGCCGCGCTGTTCAAGGATGTACATGTCGCGAACGTCGCGCGCGCCGTGATCCTTGAATCTTTTGACATAGCCGTCCGCCTTGGCGCCGGGTCCGCCGGTCAGATAGACGATCGGGTCTTCGCGCTTCGTCCACTCTCCCTTTTCCGCCTCATCCCATTTTTCGGGCTTGCGGGCGTGAAGTTTCACGAAATGCAGCTTGATCATTCTCGAACGGGATTTTTCGCGATTTTCGGGAACTGAAAGAAGCCCGCAGGAAATTTCGCCCGGCTTGTATTTGATCACGCCCTTGAAGGGGCAGACGATCGTTTCAACAAGGAACTTGTCCCGCGCGAAGAGATCCGCCGCCGCTTCCTCAATTGCGGCGTCCTCATCCGCCGCCGCCGGCGCCTCGGGCGCGCCCTGCGCAGCTGCGTTAGACGCGAAAAAAAGAGCCAGGGCCGCAGCCCCAAGAACGCGCTTCATCATGATCACCCCGCCGCATCGCCCTTGCTGACCATAGCAGAGCGCAGGAGGCCGACAACCGGCGCCTCATTGATCGTTAACCCTGCGGCGTTAATCGGTCTTTCGCCGGTTTTCTGCGACCTTGAGGGCGACGGGGGCATCATGATCGATCGTGACGACGCAAACACGCGGCATCCGAAGGGCGTTTTTGCTGCGGCGCAAAACGCCCTCAGAAACGCAAACTCGCCGGCGTTCTCCGATCGCGTGGGTCAGGCGATCCTTTTCTTTTATCTGTGCGTTGTGCTGGTCTCAGTCGGCGCCGCCTCGCCGCGGTTCGGATTCTTTCCGGGCAAGCAGCTAAGCTACTTCTTCAACACGCTCAGCGATGTGCGCTCACTGATCAGCCTGCAATGGCAATATCGCGTCCAGAAGCTGCATCCGAGCAAGATTTCCTGGCCGGCGGGCTATCCTGCAAGAGCGACCGTCGAGCCGCGGATCGGCAAGGATTCGCTGACGCTCGTTCAGGCGTTTCGCGGCGACAGTTACGGTCTCGTTCTGGTCGACGCAGACGGCGGCCTCGTTCATGAGTGGCGCATTCCGGATGAAACGAACAAGGACCTTGCGCAGCCGAAGGACAGGCTGCTGCCGGGCGACTTCAAGGTGATCGACGGCGCCCATCTCTATCCGAACGGAGACGTGGTTTTCACGGTCGATTACTACGGCGTTGCGAAGATTGACCGCTGCTCCAACAAGATCTGGACTGTCGCCGGCGAATATCATCATTCCCTCTCTCTGGATCCCGCAGGCGATCTTTGGGTGCCGTTCCGGGAATTCAGGAAATCAAGAACCGCCGGCGCTGAATGGATATCGGCGCCCTATTTTTACGAGTCGGTCGCCCGGCTGAGTCCGGACGGCGAGTTCAGGGAATCCTTTCCGCTTGTCGATGCTGCGGTCGGCGGACGCTTTGAAGGTCTTTTCGCCGAGGGGTCGCCGGACACGGCGAAAACCGTCACATCCGATATCACCCACCTTAACGACGCGGACATCGTCGGCGCCGAGTTCGCCGCCCTCAATCCGCACATCAATGAAGGCGACATCGTCGTGTCGATGCGCACGATTGATTCGATCGCCGTCATTGATCGCCAAACGCGCAAATTCAAGTTCGCGCTGTCGGGACTGACGCTGCGTCAGCATGATCCCGACCTGCTGCCGAACGGAAACATCCTCATTTACGACAACAGAACGGAAAGAAGCCAGCACAATCACCTTTCCTATCTGCCTGAAGGGCAGGGGCTTGGCCACTCGCGCATCGTCGAAATCAATCCGCGCACGCAGGAAACCGTATGGAGCTATGAGGGCGCAGCCGACAGTCCTTTCTTCTCGTCGATCCAGGGCAAAATCGAACCGCTCGAGAACGGCAATGTGCTTATTGTCGAACCGGAAGGCGGCCGCGCCTTCGAAGTCGACCGTGAAACCAAGGAGATCGTCTGGCAGTTCGCCAATCTGCTGGAGATGAAAGACGGCTCGCCGGTCTATGGGCGAGTGACGGGCGCTACGCGCCACAACAGGTCGGATCTCGATTTTCTAAAAGAGCCGGCCTGCGCTGTGACCGCAGGCAAATGAAAAGGACGGCCCGCAGGCCGTCCTTTCCCGAACCGATTATTCGGATCAATGCGGCTATGTCTTCTTCAGGTCGAACCGGTCGTTGTTCATCACCTTTGTCCAGGCCGCTATAAAGTCCCTGACGAAGGCCTGCTGTCCGCCGTTCTGGGCGTAGAGTTCGACAACAGCGCGCAGTTCCGCATTGGAGCCGAAGACAAGATCGGTCTCCGTCGCCGTCCATTTGAGATCGCCCGATGCGCGGTCGCGGCCTTCGTAGACGTATTTCGCGCCGGAAGCCGGCGTCCATACCGTCGACATGTCGAGAAGATTGACGAAGAAGTCGTTGGTCAGCACTCCCGGCCGCTTGGTGAAGACGCCGTGCTTGGCGCCGCCTGAATTCGCATCAAGCGCCCGCATGCCGCCGACGAGCACAGTCATCTCCGGCACAGTAAGACCCAACATGTCGGCCTTGTCCACAAGCGCCTCTGACGGGCGCCTTTTTTCTTCCGGTCCGTAATAATTCCGGAAGCCGTCCGCGGAAGGCTTCAGCACGTCGAACGAAGCGACGTCGGTCTGATCTTCCGACGCGTCGGCGCGGCCCGGATTGAAGGGAACCGCGACCGTCATGCCGGCATCCTTTGCAGCTTTCTCGATCGCCGCTGCGCCGCCCAGCACGATAAGATCAGCGAGCGAGACCTTCTTGCCGCCCGCGGCGCCGGCGTTAAACGCCGTCTGAATTTCCGTCAGCTTTTCAACGACCCGAGCGAGTTCCGCCGGATCGTTCGCATCCCAGTCCTTTTGGGGAGCAAGGCGCACGCGCGCGCCGTTGGCGCCGCCGCGCATGTCGGTGTCGCGATAGGAAGAGGCCGACGCCCAGGCTGCGCGGACGAGCTCGGGAACGGTGAGGCCGGATGCGAGGATGCGGCCTTTGAGCGCGGCGGCGTCGGAAGCATTAATGAGCGGATGATCGACCGCGGGAAGAGGATCTTGCCAGATCAGGTCATCCGCCGGGACTTCAGCGCCGACATACCGCGCCTTCGGTCCCATATCGCGATGGGTCAGCTTGAACCAGGCCTTTGCGAAAGCGCGCTCAAACTCTTCGGGATTCTCCTGAAAGCGCTTTGCGATCTTTGCGTATTCGGGATCGAACCTCAGCGACAAGTCCGTCGTCAGCATCACCGGCGGGTGGCGTTTCGTCGGGTCATGCGCGTCGGGCACGAGATTGGCGGCCGCTTCGTCGGTCGGAATCCACTGAACCGCTCCTGCGGGGCTTCTTGTCTGCTTCCATTCGAAATTGAAGAGATTGTCCAGGAACTGTTGCGTGAAGACGGTCGGGCTTGACGTCCAGGCGCCTTCGAGGCCGCTGGTGATCGCATCGCCGCCCTTGCCTGTTCCGCACTTGTTGATCCAGCCGAGGCCTTGCGCTGCGACGCTCTCGGCGGCGGGTTCGCGGCCGACGCAATCGGCGGGCTTGGCCGCGCCATGCGTCTTGCCGAATGTGTGGCCGCCTGCGATCAACGCCACTGTTTCCTCATCGTTCATCGCCATGCGGCCGAAGGTCTCGCGAATGTCATGAGCCGCGGCCACCGGGTCCGGATTGCCGTTCGGACCTTCCGGATTTACGTAGATGAGACCCATCTGGCTTGCGGCGAGCGGCCCCTGAAGCTTGCGGTCGCCGCTGAAGCGCTTGTCGCCGAGCATCTCTGCTTCCGGGCCCCAGTTGACGGTTTCCGCCTGCCAGTCATCTTCTCTGCCGCCGGCGAACCCGTAGGTTTTAAATCCCATCGATTCGAGCGCGACGTTTCCGGTGAGGATCATCAAATCCGCCCAGGAAAGACTGTTGCCGTATTTCTGCTTCACCGGCCAAAGAAGACGGCGGGCCTTGTCGAGATTGGCGTTATCGGGCCA
>CALKYG010000366.1 GCA_938003575.1 uncultured Alphaproteobacteria bacterium | reverse complement strand
CACTTCCATATTGCCGGTATCGGGCGCGGCGCAGTTGAAAACCTCCGGCGCGATATGGCAGCGGCCGGTCAATTCAGCGACCGGCGCGTAGTCGGCGTTTGACAATCCGGGGCCGAATTTCGGATTCGGGTGGAACATGTTCCAAAGCCCTTCAGCTTTCGCCCTGGCTTTGAGCTCCTCAATGATCGGCGGAACCTTCCAGCGGCCTTCGCCCGGGCCGAATGCCTGGTGCTGACGCTCGTAGATTTCTTCGCCCTCATAGACATGCTTGTCCATGAATGCGGATACGCGGGAAAGATACTCCTTGCAGCGGGGCGAATAGGCGAAATCCATGGAACGCTCCTTTGAATGCCGGCATGATAGCGGACAGGCCGCCCGGAGAAAGGGCGCAACGCAGTTTGGCGGGCGGCGCATGTCAACAGCGGGCTAATCAGGCGATTGACCTTGCCGCACCGGAGAAGTTCGTGACGCCGCAAGGCCGTCATACAGTTGAAGAAAGGGCGTTTGAAGTCCTTTGCGAGCTGCTTGGCGGCCGGCCGCCTCCGCTTGTTCTCGGCGTCGCCGGCGCCCAGGGCTCAGGCAAGTCGACGCTCGCGAACGCGCTTGCCGCACGCATAAACTCGAACGGCGGCCGCGCGGCGGCGATATCGCTCGATGATTTCTATCTCGGGCGCCTCGCGCGGCGGCGTCTTGCAGCCGAGGCGCACCCGCTTTTCATCACGAGAGGACCGCCCGGCACGCATGATGTTGCTGCGGCGGTCGACCTGATCGACTCGGTCAAGGGGGGTCGCGCCGTCGCCGCGCCTGTATTCGACAAAAGCCTCGACGACCGCGTGGAAGATGGGCGCCGCAATCTGACGCCTGCGCCGCTCGACATCCTGATATTCGAAGGCTGGTGCCTGGGCGCGCGCGCGGAGGACGAGGCGACGCTTGCGCCGCCGATCAACATGCTCGAGCGCGTCTTCGACGCGGACGGCCGATGGCGTCGCGCGGTCAATGAAGCGCTCGCCGGCGCCTATCGGCAGCTTTTTGAAAAGCTGGATGCGCTGATTTTCTTGCGCGCGCCTGATTTCGGCGTGGTCGCAAGATGGCGCGCCGAACAGGAGCGTTCGCTCGGAACCGCTCTCGGCGCCGAAGCCCGTCATCGCCTGATGCGCGAAGACGAGATTGCTTTCTTCGTTCAGCATTATGAACGCATCACTCGGCGAATGATGGCGGACATGCCGGGCCGGGCGGACATGACGCTGCAACTCGGCGACGATCGCAGTCTTGTGGGCGAAGCGCCTCGCCGTCCTAATGGAGCCAGCGCCTGATCCACTCGCAAGCGAGGCGATCGGCCCATTCAGCCTCGCCGGCCTCGATCGCCGGGAGAATTTCCTTCTCCGTCTCCGCAATCGACTCGCGCAAGCCCCGGCGCCATTCGGAGTCGCCGGAAGCGCGTATTGCAGCCCGGCGGCCCTTCTCGGAAAGCCCGGGATCGGCCGCCGCGAAATCACCTCGAAAGCCCATCGGCTTGAATAACGAAATGCATGGATGAATCGTTCCGGTGAACGCAGCCGCGGGCGCCGCCCCCGGGGCGAGACGCACCGCCATCGACGCCGTCGCGGCATGCGGCCTCAGGGCGCCGCGCGCATGCATGCAGAGGTCGCGATTGGAGCCGCCGTCAAATCCGTCGCCTTTCGCATGAGTCCGCAGGACGGAAGCGAGAAAGGACAATGACATATCTTCGGGGGCGTTGCTCACGCAGTTCAGCGTCGTCCGGCGCCGTTCCGCCGCACGGGCGAGACGCGGCATCGCGAACGCCTCATTTCTGATTCTGAAATCGGTCCCGGCCTCTTCACAGCTTCGGTCATAGTCTGTCCCGAGCGTATAAGCGTTCGACAACGACCAGGCGTCGCCCGCATTCTTCACCGCCCATTTGCGGCCGGCGGTTTCCAGCACCAAAATAGTCCGCGCATCGGCGATGAGAAAGGAGTTGTCGTAACGAAATCTCTTGTCCCTGTAACCTGCGGGTCCGCCTTGTCCGTATCGCTCAAGCAGCGAAACGATGATGTCGGCCGCCGCTTCGGCGCTGTCTGCGCGTTCGAGCGCGAGGCGGACAAGATCCATGCCGAGAAGCGCCTGCCCATTCCTGAGAACGCTTCGTGAGAACACCGCTTCATTGCCGACCGCGACGCCGGCGTCGTTGACGCCCATTTCAGCGCCCCACATCCACGATGGCCGCGAGATCATGACGCCGTGACGGTCGGGCGCCTGATCAACTTCGATATAGGTGCATCTGACCGTCGGCGCGGCGTCGTTCGCTGCCGGGGGGTGATATTCGACTAATTGCGGCTCTTCGGGTTCCCGATCGGAATTTTTCGCAAACCAGACCGCGCCGCGGCGCTTCACAGCCAAAGTATCGCACATGGTTCGTCGCGACCGTCCTCAGCCGGTCCTCCCAATTTCAAGGATGATGCGGAAACGGCGCCGATGGCAAGCGGCGTGTTCAGGATCTGCTCATCAGCGCCGCACGGCGCGCGTTTGCTTTGATCGCAGCCCAGTCCCGCTCCCGGATCGCGGCCCGCGTTGCGATCCAGGAACCGCCGACGCAGGCGACGTTTGCAAGCGCGAGATAATCGGGCGCGCGCTCCGCGCTTATGCCGCCGGTCGGACAGAACATGATCGAAGGAAGCGGACCTGCGATCGCCTTTAGAAACGGAACGCCGCCCGCGGGTTCGGCGGGAAAGAATTTCATCGTTTCAAAACCGGCTTCAGCCGCCGTCATCGCCTCACTCACCGTCGCAACGCCGGGAAGGGCCGGCGCGCCCGACAACGCCATCGCCGACAGGAGCGCGGCGCTCGCTCCGGGGCTCACCAAAAATTCAGCCCCCGCCGCCAGCGAACGCGCGACATCATCCGCCGACCGGATCGAACCCATGCCGATAACGAGGCCGGGCGCCGCCTTTCTCATCGCCGCAACGCCGTCGAGCGCAGCTGCAGTTCGAAGCGTCAGTTCGATAACCTCAAGACCGCCTTCGGCAAGCGCCCGCGCCAACGGCGCAGCGTCTTCCGCGCGTTCGAGTTCGAGTACCGGCACGACGCCTGCCTTCTTCAGGATCTCGCGAATTCTCATTGTCTTTCCCCAAGAGCCGCCGCCGCGCCGATCAGCGCCGCTCCTTCTTTGACAATCATCTTCACCGGCGCGGCGTCGACATAATCGCGCATGCGCCCTTTATCGAGAAAGCGTTCAACAAATGCGCTTTTCAGAAAGAGATTCCGAATTTTCGGCAGAATGCCGCCGCCAAGCACGACGCCGCCGCGCGCGCCGGTCGCCAGCACGGCGTCGCCGGCGACGCGGCCAAGCACGGCGCAGAACATGTCCACCGCCTTGACCGCGATCGGATGCGTCCCCGACAGCGCCGCTGCGGTGATCTCATCGGCGCGGAGCGATACGCGGGGCGTATCTTCCAGCACGCAGAGCGCACGATGAATGTTGACCAGTCCGCGCCCTGACAGCAGCCGTTCGACCGACACGCGCGGGTGCTCGCGCGCAATGAACCGCAGCAACGCGATTTCCTCCTCGGTGCGCGGCGCGAAGGAGACATGTCCGCCCTCCGTCGACACGACGCGACGCCTCTTGCCGAAGGGCACGATGAGCGCCTGTCCAAGTCCCGTGCCGGGGCCGATTACAAGCGTCGGCGCCCCCGGATCGCCGGCGCCGTCCTTCACCGGAAGAAAATAGTCGTCCGGCAGAAAATCAACGGCCGACGCCAACGCGTAAAAATCATTGATCGGCAGGAAACGCTTCAGGCGCAGCGTCTTCTTGATCTCATCGGGGCGGAACCGCCAGTGCGAATTGGTGAACGTGATTTCTTCGCCGCCGATCGGGCCCGCAACCGCGAAGCATCCGCTCGTCGGCTTTTCGCCGCTCGCCTCGAGATAGGCGTGCGCAGCGTCGGCGATCGTTTCGAAATCCTCGGCGCGAAAATTCTCCGGCTTCCGGAGCGCGCGCGTTGCAAGGTCGGCGAGCGCGAAACGCGCGTTGGTGCCGCCAATGTCCGCAACGAGAGCGGTTTCAGCCATGCATCTCCTCCAGTGCGAATGTCATCGCACCGCTTTCAGCGCTCCCCACATTGCCCCGCATGGCGGCGAAAAGTTCGCGGCCCGCGCCCCAGCGTTCAGGCGCAAGATCAGCGGTCATCGGCGCGCGCCCTGCGATTTCGGCCGGATCCACTTTCAGTTCCAGCACGCCGGTTTCCGCATCAAGGCGAATGACGTCGCCGTCACGGATCTTTGCAATGACGCCCCCTTCGATCGCTTCGGGCGTCAGGTGAATCGCAGCGGGAACCTTGCCGGATGCGCCGGACATTCTTCCATCGGTGACAAGCGCCACTCTGAAGCCCTTGTCCTGCAGGACGCCCAGAGGCGGCGTCAGACGGTGCAGCTCCGGCATTCCTGTCGCCTTCGGCCCCTGGAACGGAACAACCGCGACAAAATCGCGATTGAGGCCGCCCGCCTTGAAGCGGTCCGCCAGCTCCTGCTGAGACCTGAACACGATCGCCGGCGCTTCCACGGTGCGGCGCTCGGGCTTGACCGCAGACACCTTGATGACGGCGCGGCCGATATTGCCGTCAAGAACGACGAGGCCGCCGGTCGGCTGCGCGGGCCTTTCGAACGGCGTCAGGATTTTTTCGTCGCCGGACGTCCTTCTCGCGGGCCTCCAGACAAGTCTTTCACCCTCAAGCGCGGGCGACGTCGCAAAACGGGCGAGCCCCTCGCCGGCTACGGTCCTCACGTCCTCGTGCAATAGGCCCGCTTCGATCAGCTCACGGATGATGAAGGCGAGACCGCCGGCGGCATGGAACTGATTGACGTCGGCTGCGCCGTTTGGATATATCCGCGCGAGCAGCGGCGTCGCCGCAGACAGGTCGGAGAAGTCAGTCCAGTCGATAACGACTCCGACAGCGCGGGCCATCGCAACAAGATGGATAGTGTGATTGGTGGAGCCGCCGGTGGCGTTAAGTCCGACAATAGCGTTGATGATCGCACGCTCATCAACAATGTCGCAGAACGGCGTGTAGTCGGACCCAAGCGCCGTGATTGCGGCGACGCAATGCGCGCTTTCCTGAACCAGCGCATGACGAAGCGGCGTGCCAGGATTGACGAAGGCGGAGCCCGGGACGTGCAAGCCCATAACCTCCATCATCATCTGGTTAGAATTCGCAGTGCCGTAAAACGTACATGTGCCGGGAGAATGATAGGAGGCGCTTTCTGCGGCGAGCAGTTCTTCGCGGCTCGCCTTCCCCTCGGCGTAAAGCTGGCGCACGCGCGCCTTCTCTTCATTGGCTATTCCGGTTTTCATCGGCCCGGCGGGGAGAAAGATCACCGGCAAATGACCGAATCGCGCGGCGCCGATAAAGAGCCCGGGCACGATCTTGTCGCACACGCCGAGCATGATTGCGCCGTCGAAGACGTCGTGCGAAAGCGAGACCGCGGTCGCGAGCGCGATGACGTCGCGAGAAAACAGCGACAGGTCCATGCCGCGCCGGCCCTGGGTGACGCCGTCGCACATGGCGGGAACGCCGCCGGCGACTTGCGCGGTCGCATCGATTTTTGCGAGCGTCTCCTTGATGATGTCCGGATAGCCGCCCAAGGGCTGATGCGCCGAGAGCATGTCATTGTAAGCCGTGACGATTGCGATGTTCGGCCCTTGCCCTTTTGCAATTCGTCTCTTGTCCTCGATCGAACAGGCGGCGGCGGCGTGCGCAAGGTTTCCGCAGGAGACGTGTGCGCGATAAGGGCCGCTGGACGCCGCTGCGCGCATTTGGCGGAGATAGGCCTCCCGCGTCTTGCGGCTTCTTTCGCGAACGCGATCCGTCACACGCGCCAGAGCATCATGAATCTTCGCCACTGTTCACTCCCTATGGCGCCCAACAGGCCCACAAATCGGGCCGCGCGCGCAGGATTCCCCTTACCGGCATCTCCTCTATTCGTCCGGGCGACACGGATCGCTCAAAGGCGTCGCGCTTCTCAGCGCCCGCGATGAGGAGAACGATCGCATGAGCCCTGGCGACTGCGCCGAGCGTCAGCGTCATCCGGTCCAGGAGATCGCCCGTGACAACGCTGCGTCTCGCGCGAACGGCTGCAAGGAGCGGTCCGTCCGGCCGAAGCGCGCGGTCAAGGCCGGCGCATTCCGGAAACCAAGACGCGGTATGTCCGTCAGCGCCCATTCCAAGCACGACGGCGTCGAACGGTGCGATCGGTTCGATCCTGCTTTCCGCGGTCGACAGACCGGCGTTCGGCGACGGCGCATCTGACCACAATCCGATCAGCATCGCAGAGGCTGCACGATTTTCAAGGAGCGATCGGCGAACGAAAGTCTCATTCGATCCCGCCGTTCCCGGGGGCGTCCATCGCTCGTCGACAAGCGTGACCGCGACCTTCGACCAGTCAAGAAGCCGTTGCGACAGTTCGGCGTAAAGCAGTTCAGGCGTCGATCCACCGGAAACCGCGACCGAGGCGCGACCACGCTCCGCAATCGCGCGCGCGATTACCGCTTCGAGGTGATCCGCAAGCCGCGCGGCGGCGGCCTCACGGGATGGAAACACTATCAAAGCGGGGTCAAACCCCATCCGACCACTCCCGCCCGTCGCGATCAAGCATCATTGCGGACTGCGCCGGACCGTCCGCGCCGGCCGGATATGGATAAACCGGCGTGCGGTCCGCCGCCCATGCGTCGAGAATGCCGTCGACCCAGCGCCAGGCGGCTTCGACTTCGTCACGGCGCATGAACAGCGCGAGGTCGCCGCGCACGACCGCCATCAGGAGCCGCTCGTAAGCGTCAGGGTAACGCGCGGAGAAGGCGTCCGCATAGGAAAGATTGAGCGGCATATAGCGAAGGCGCATGCCGCCTGGACCCGGCTCCTTTGTCATCAGCATGAGCCGCATTCCCTCATCAGGCTGCAAACGAATGACGAGCCGCGCAGGCTGAAGCTCGTCACGCCCGGTTCTCATCAGCGGATGCGCAACATCCTTGAAGCGAATTATGATTTCCGACCGGCGTTCAGCCATGCGCTTGCCCGTGCGCAGGTAGAATGGCGCGCCGCGCCAGCGCCAATTGTCGATATTCGCCTTGATTGCGACGAATGTTTCCGTATTTGACGGCGCGCCGAGCTCTTCCGCATAGGAAGGAACCGCCACGCCCTCGCTGGCCCCGGCGCCGTATTGGCCGCGGACCGTCATTTGCCTCACCGTTTCGGCGGTTATCGGACGCAGCGCGCGAAGCACCTTGATCTTTTCGTCGCGGACCGTATCCGGCTCGAGGTCGAGCGGCGGCTCCATTGCGACGAGGCAAAGAAGCTGAAGCAGGTGGTTCTGCACCATGTCTCGCAAAGCGCCCGCTTTGTCGTAATAACCGGCGCGTCCTCCGGCGCCGATCGCCTCAGAAACCGAAATTTCGACGTGATCGATGACATTGGCGTTCCAGACCGGCTCGAACAGCGAATTCATGAACCTCAGAACGATAAGGTTTTGCACCGTCTCCTTGCCGAGATAGTGGTCGATTCGAAAAATGGAGCCTTCGTCGAACACCGCGCCCACTGCGTCGTTGACCGCTCTTGCGCTCTCGAGATCGTTGCCGATCGGCTTTTCAAGCACGATCCGCGCACCCGGCGTTTTCAATCCCGCCGCTTCAATATTGCGCGACACCTCGCCGTAGATCCCAGGCGGCAGCGCGAGGTAGAAGACCCTCTGCTTGCCTTCGCCGTTCGCCAGTTTTTCAGCAAGCGCCGCCCAGTTCGATTGCGCGCTCACCCCGTCAAGCTCCACGTAATGAAGGAGGCGGGAGAACCGGGGCCACTCCATTTCCGCCAATTTGTCGCCGGGGTGAAATCGGCGAAAACCGTCGAGCGCCATCTGCCTGAAAGCGACTTCCGAGATGTCGGATCGCGAAACGCCGATGATCTTCGATTCCGCCGGAATTTGCCCGTCCCGCCAACGATGAAACAACGACGGAATGAGTTTGCGAAGCGACAAATCCCCGGCGGCGCCGAACACAATGAGATCAAACGGCGGCACCGGCAAGAGTTGCGGCGAGGCTGTCTTTCCGTTCATTGGCCTCTCTTACGTTTCGCTGGCGGCGGCGCAGCGGTCTCCAACAAAGCGCGTAGAGAAAAACGGGCGCCGCCGCAACGACGGAGACGCCGGCGGAGGCGAACAAGGTCACGAGACGCAGGCGCCGGATTTTGGACCCTGCGTATCACATGGATGGGATCGAGCCGAATCCGGCCGTCGGACTTCGGTCCGTCAGGTCCGCGCAGACGCCGATCAGCCGGATCAGGACGGTAAAAGAACGCACGGCGTCAAGCGTGGTTGGACATGTGTCCAGCAAGGGGGCCAAGCGATTGAATTGAAAAATGATCGCTCAAAGGATGGTGGGCCCGGAGGGACTCGAACCCCCAACCTAGCGGTTATGAGCCGCCAGCTCTGACCATTGAGCTACAGGCCCCGCGGCGCCGAGCGGCGGCGAGGGGGGCGGATATAACAGCATTGTGTCTGCGAATGAAGAGTTGCCGCGCAACTTCCCGGACCGAGCGCAATAACGCCTTGATTTCGCCGCCGTCAGAGGGTCATCTCCGTTCAATCGCAAGATGGAGGAGTTTCATGCGCGCGGTCTCAACGTCAATGAGTTCCCTGGCGCTGGTTATTGCCGCCGCCGTCACACCCGCGTCAGCCGATTCTGGGGATATGGCGCGACGGACCATCATCGTGACGGGCGCCGGCGAGGCCAGCGGATCGCCTGACATTGCGTTCCTCAATCTTGGCGTAGAAACGGAGGGTGCGACTGCGGCTGAAGCGCTTCGAAAGAACTCCGCGCAAATGGAGGCGACCCTTAAATCGCTGCGCGACGCCGGGGTCGACAAAAAGGATATCCAGACGTCGAATCTCAATGTCGGCGCAAAATTCGACTATTCCCGGAATGACGGGCCGCCGAAGATTATCGGATATCAGGCGACGAACACCGTGAGCGTGAAAATCAAGAATATCGACAAGGCAGGCTCGATTATCGACAGGGCAGTCGGGGTCGGCGCCAATCGGCTCGATTCGATTTCATTTGGTTTTGCGGACGCGAAGCCGTTGCTGAACAGCGCCCGCAAGGCGGCGGTCGCCGATGCGCGCGAGCGCGCTGCGCTGTATGCGGACGCCGCGGGCGTGAAGCTCGGCCCTGTCATCCAGATCTCGGACAGCTATTCCGCAGCGCCCGGCCCAATTCCGGTCATGGCGCGAATGGCGGCGGAGGATGCAAGCCGGACGCCTATTTCCGTCGGCGAGTCCTCGATGGCGGCCAGCGTCACAATCATATACGCGATTGAGTAAGGGATTGCGCCAGACGATCGACGAATGAATGCATCCGTCGTTCGAAGAACCTCTCTCGGAGTCCCTTTGGCGGGCTCCGAAGCAAGCGGCGCCGGCGCGCTCGCCGCTGGAGAAAATCATTCGCCCCTTGCTAGATGAGACCGGACCGGCCGATCGCCAGGAACTTGTCGCGCCGATGCCGGCGCAGTTGATCCGGCGTCAATGCTGCGAGTTCATCAATCGCCGCTTCAATCGCGTCTCCAAGACGTTCGGCGGCCAGCGCCGGGTCGCGGTGAGCGCCGCCGATCGGCTCCGGCACGATGCCGTCGATAACGGCCAGTCGGTGAAGATCGTCGGCTGATATCTTCATTGCCTCCGCCGCGTCGGGCGCCTTGCTCTCGCCCTTCCCCTGAGCATCCTTCCACAGGATCGATGCGCATCCTTCCGGCGAGATGACCGAATAAACCGCATGCTCCATCATCAGCACCTTGTTGGCGGCGGCGAGCGCGACGGCGCCGCCCGACCCGCCCTCGCCGACAATGACGGCGACGACGGGAGCGCCGAGTCCGAGGCATTTTTCCGTACACGACGCAATTGCTTCCGCCTGCCCTCGCTCTTCCGCCCCGCGCCCGGGATACGCGCCTGGCGTATCGACAAGCGTAACAACGGGAAGATTGAACCGCTCCGCAACGCCCATCAATCGAATGGCCTTGCGATATCCTTCGGGGTTCGCCATGCCGAAATTATGTTTCACGCGGCTGGCGGTGTCCGCCCCTTTCTCATGGCCGATAATCATGATTGACCGGCCGCGCAGCCGCGCCGTTCCCCCGACGATCGCCTCATCCTCGCCAAAACAGCGATCTCCCGCCAGCGGGGTAAAATCTTCAACGAGATAGCGGATATAATCGGAGAAATGCGGCCTTTCCGCATGGCGGGCGACCAGCGTCTTCTGCCACCGGCTCAATTTCGAATACGTTTCCTTCAGAAGGTCATTGGCTCTCGATTCAAGCCGCCTAATTTCATCGGAAACGCTTTCTCTCTCGTCGCCGCGCTTGCGAAGCTCTTCAATGCGCGCTTCAAGTTCGGCCACCGGCTTTTCGAATTCAAGGTATTTATGCATGCATCCTCTCGCCGTCGGTCGCGATGTCGAATTCTGACTTAGGCCCCGCCGCAGGAGCGATCAAGGCCGCCATTCATCCGGCCTTTCGTCTCTTTCGAGCCAACGGGTGGTTGTTGAATACCAACTCTTTGAGCCGGTCCTGAGCGACATGAGTATAGATTTCCGTCGTAGAAATATCGGCATGCCCTAGCATCGTCTGCACGGCGCGAAGATTGGCGCCGCCCGAAAGGAGGTGGGTGGCGAAGGCATGGCGAAGGACGTGCGGCGAGACGCGCTCGGGAGATATGCCGGCGTTAAGCGCCAGGTCTTTGATCAGCTGCGCAAAACGCGCCGCAGTCATGTGGCCGCTCGCGCCTCGAGAGGGAAACAGATACGGAGACGGGATCGGCTTCCCGTCCGCATCTTTCCTCAGGAAGTCATTGCGAACGGCGATGTAACGGTCCAAAGCGCGAATGGCGGCGCCGCCGAGCGGAATCACTCGCTCCTTGCCGCCCTTTCCTTTCACTCGCACGGCCGGCGTTGACCGATCGATTGCGGCGACGGGAAGGGAAACAAGTTCAGACACGCGGAGTCCCGCGCCGTAAAGCAACTCGGACATCGCCAATAGCCGCAAAGACTTTGCACTGTCGCCCCTGGCGGCCTCGACGAGCTTCGCCGCTTCCTCTTCACTCAATACCTTCGGCAGCGGGCGATGCAATTTCGGTCTGTCGACGGCAGCGGCTGGATTATCCGCCCGGTAGTCCTCCGTATAAAGAAATAAATAAAATTGCCTTATCGCGGAACATTTCAGCGCGGCGGTGGCTGGCGAGAGTCCCTCGGACTCAATTGCGGCCAGATAGGCCGTGATGTCGTCAGGTCCCGCCGTGATCAGCGATTCTCCCCGATTGCGGACGAATTTCGCAAACCGTTCCAGATCGCGGCCGTAATTCTTCAATGTGTTCGCTGCGGCGCCCCGATCAATCGCCATCATGTCGAGAAACAATGCGACAAGATTCAAATCGTCCGAACGCAGTCCCGCGGTCATATCGACCGTTTCGGCTTCAATCGAGGCCGCATGCCCTCAGTATCCTGCACGGGCGCCGCTGACTGAACCTTCACGGCTGTTTCGGTTTCGGTTCGAAACAGCGCCGCGATTGCGCGCTCGACATCGCGGCGTCGGGAAAGATCGCCGAGCCCCGCGGCGCGAAGCGACGGCGCAATCAGAGCTTCAGCGACGGGGTCGCCCGCCGCCGCATCGTCCGACGCTGCAATTGCGGCGAGCGCGGCCTCTCCCTCGCTGTTGAGATGCGCCGCCGCAATCGCAGCAGCGACAACCGGCGCCAATGAGGGCGACGTGGCGCGAGCAGATTGCAGTTCGCCGCGCGGCGGCTTGATTGACACGTTGGCGGCGTTCGACACCCGGTCCGCCGCCGCAGGATCAAGGACCGAAAAAATTTCAACGATGCTGATGAAGCGCATCAACTGATTATCGGGCGCGCCGCGCGCCGCATCGGCGCCCGCGAACGCAAGCCAGCGTTCCGCGCCGACGGCGTCTCCGATGACAATGCGGGCAAGCGCAATTTCAGCAGCCTCCCGCGCTGACAAGATAACGCCCTCCGCGCCCCTGAGCTCCTCCGAATAAATCATGGATTTTGCAACAAGGTCTGGAAAATCTACGGCCCCGCTGATTTCCGCCGCAATGCGCGCCGTCCGGTCGCGCAACAATTCCGGCGAATTCATTTCCTTTATCTCGGCAAAGCCTTTGACAACGTTCGCTGGGGCCGCGTCGAATATGGCTCTCAGGTCGCCGGCGCTTAATACGCCCATCGCCGCGGCGCGATTCGCGGCGTAAATGCGCGCGCTCCATTCTGTTTGCGGATCTTTCGCAACCGCCTTTATCACCCCGCCGTGAGCCTTTTCCAGAAGCCCGCCGTCAATTGGCGCTTTCATCGCTTTCAGAGCGGCATAATGCACTGCATCGACCGGCGCTGCGGGCGCTTTCAACAACCCGCCCGCCGCCAGCGGCGCGAGTATCTCCTCATCCGAATCGCCTAGTCTTTCGCTTTCGCGCAAAATACCGAGCGCCAGTTCCGCCGCATCGAGCTCATTGGACGCCGCGTAGCAAACGACGCGCAGCCGCACCCAAAACGGATTCTCAAGACCAGCGGTCACGCGCCGGCCGCGGTCGCACGCCGCGGCGGTGTCGCCCGAAAGAATGTCGGCTGTGGCCATCGCCTCCATGCGCGCAGGGTCGTTCATGGAAGGCGCCGCCAGACTTTCGACCTGACGCGCCTCCTCAGCAAAGCCTGCTCTGGCGAGCGCAATCAATTTCGCGCCGCCCAAGGCGGGCGGGGAGCCCGCCGGCGCCTCTCCGGCCGAAAGCAATACACGACGCATCGCCGCGCCAATCGCTGGGCCGGAAGGTCGAGGCGGCGCCATTCCCAACAAGAGCGCCAAGGATCCCGGGTCCGCCCCGCGCCAGAGGTCTGAACCAAGAGCTCCCGCGCTCCGATCGAGGATCCCCGTTGAAAACGCATCGCGCGCAAGCACGGCCTGCTCAATCGGGGCGATTGGCGCCGCCTGGCCGAATGCGGCCGGCGAGGCCAGGACGCAGGCGATGGCAAGCCGGATCAGCGACCAGTTACGCATCCGCCGCACCGACAGCGTTCTGTTCAATCGTGCGGGTGTCCGGCTGGAGCGTAAGGCCGTAAATAAAAAGGCCAACCACGGCGACCAGAACCACGGCTATTACAGCTAGGGCGAAGCGCACAGCTCTCCAAACTCCTTAATTCGTCTCAAACTTCCCTCTTTTAGACCAACTCGGCGCCTGGATGGAACCATTCTCGGTCAGTCCGGGCACTGGCGAAGCGTCGGCCGCTTCGCTACAGACTGGCTTTCCATGCCCTCTTCGCGCCGAAAAACCCAAGGGTCCCTCAAAATCGATCGCCCGATCGCGCTTGTCGGAATGATGGGCGCAGGCAAGACAACCGTGGGGCGCCGGCTTGCAGCGGCGCTTGGTCTGCCGTTTCATGACGCTGATGCAGAGATTGAACAGGCTGCCGGCACGACGATATCGGACCTTTTCGCCCGGCATGGCGAGGAGAGTTTTCGGCGGGGCGAAGCGCAGGTGATCGAACGTCTTTTGTCCGGCCCGCCGATCGTCCTTGCAACTGGCGGCGGCGCGCTGACGACTGAAGGAACCCGCCGGCTCGTAAAGGAGCGCGCCATTTCCGTCTGGATCCGGGCCGATCTTGACACCCTGGTGAAGCGCGCAACCAAGCGGCCGACGCGTCCCCTTCTGGCGACCGGCGACGCGAGAGAGATCATCGCCCGGTTGCTTGAAACGCGAACGCCCCTTTACGCCGCTTCGGACATCATCATTGACAGCAACGCGGGGAGCCACGCCCGAACCGTAGCCGCAATTGTCGAGAGACTGTCGTCGTTTGTGAAAATGGAAAACTCACCATGACAGCTGAAATCTGCCATGTCCGCCTTGGCGCTCGCGGTTACGACATTCATATCGGCGAAGGCCTGCTTGAGGACGCCGGCCCTCTGATCAGACCTCTGCTGCCGCGGCCGTACACCGTCATCGTTACGGACCGCCATGTCGACGCCGCGCAAGGCGCGCGGCTTGAACGCGGCCTTTCTTCCGCCGGCCTTTCGTTCTCAAAGATAATCCTCGAGCCTGGCGAGAACTCAAAGTCAATGGCGGGACTTGAAACCCTGCTTGAAAAGTTGCTTGGCCTCGGCGTTGAACGAAACGACCTTATCATCGCATTCGGCGGCGGCGTCATCGGCGATCTCGTCGGCTTCGCCGCTTCAATCCTGCGGCGGGGGTGCCGCTTTGCGCAAATCCCGACGACGCTGCTCGCACAGGTCGACAGTTCTGTCGGCGGAAAAACCGCAATCAACTCCGCGCACGGGAAGAACCTCATAGGGGCCTTCCATCAGCCGGAAATCGTCATCGCGGACATTGCGGCGCTTTCGACCCTTCCCATTCGCGAGGTGCGCGCAGGGTATGCCGAAATCGTCAAATACGGCGCGCTCGGCGACGAGCCGTTCTTCGCCTGGCTTGAAAAAAGAGGCGCTGAGCTTCTTGCAGGCGATGCAAACGCCCGACGCATCGCGGTCAAGCGTTCATGTGAGACCAAGGCGGAATTTGTCGCTGCGGACGAACGTGAAACCGGCGTCCGCGCGCTGCTCAATCTCGGCCACACTTTCGGTCACGCCCTCGAAGCCGCCGTCGATTATTCGGATGCTCTGCTGCACGGCGAAGCGGTCGCGACCGGGATGTGCCTTGCTTTCGATTTTTCCGTTGCGAGGAAGATCTGTCCGCCGTCTGACGCCGAACGGCTCAAGGCCCACCTCTCCGCTTCGGGCCTGCCGACGAGCCTTGCCGCCGCGCGCGGCAATTCTCAATTCTCAGCCGAGAAGCTGGTTTCAGTCATGATGCAGGACAAAAAAGTCGAGAACGACTCGATCACGCTCATTCTCGTCCGGCGGCTGGGCGAGGCGTTCGTCGAGAAAAACGTCGATAAAGCGTCGATATATGAGTTCCTGAAAAGCGCAGGCGCGCTTTGAAACGGGATCTCAAGAAGGCTTAACAGATGAATGACATAGATCCGAGTTTGCTTCCGATCGCAGGAGCGATCGTGTTCCTGCTGATGATGTCTGCGCTCTTCTCAGGGTCGGAGACCGCGTTGACGGCGGTGTCACGCGCGCGAATGCACAAGCTTGAAAGCGACGGCGACAAGCGCGCGGCGCGCGTCAACGCGCTTATTCGCGATCGCGAGAAGCTGATCGGCGCCATCCTCCTCGGCAACAACCTCGTCAATATTCTCGCTACAGCGCTCGCATCAGCGCTTTTCGCCCAATTGTTCGGCGCCGGCGGACTCGCCGTCGGCGTCGCCACAGTGACGATGACTGTGCTTGTCGTCATATTCTCGGAAGTCGCGCCAAAAACCGCGGCGCTTGCGCGTCCTGATTCGATAGCGATGTTCGTCGCTCCATTGATGCGATGGATCATTTTTCTTTTTTCGCCGGTCACCAAGGCATTGCAGGTAATCGTCCGGAGCGCGCTCGGACTTCTAGGGATCCGTCTGGGCAAGGACGACTACATTTTTTCGGCGGCTGATGAGCTTCGCGGCGCGATCGAACTTCATCATGAAGAGGGCGGTCTTGAAAAAGAGGCTCGCGATATTTTCCGCGGGGCCCTCGATCTTGATGAAATCCGTGTTGATGAAATCATGATCCATCGAAAAGAAATTGATATGCTGGATATCGATGAAAAACCGTCGACCCTGATAGCGCAGGCAATGAAGAGCGGCCATACCCGTCTGCCGCTCTATCGGGAGACGACGGACAACATCGTCGGCGTGCTTCACGCCAAGGATCTGCTCAGCGCACTCTGGGAGGCGCACGGAGACGCCAGCAAGATTTCAATCGCCGATTTGGCGCGTCAGCCCTATTTCGTTCCCGAATCCACTTCGCTCACAGAACAGCTGGATAATTTCAAGCGCCGCAGAGAGCATTTCGCATTAGTCGTCGACGAATACGGTTCAATCATGGGCCTCGTGACGCTTGAAGACATCATTGAAGAAATTGTCGGAGAAATCGAGGATGAGCACGACAGTCCGGTTCAGGGCGTCAAGCCGCAACCAGACGGATCGATCAATGTCGACGGCAATGTAACGATCCGCGACCTCAACCGAGCGACGGATTGGTCATTACCTGACG
>CALKYG010000365.1 GCA_938003575.1 uncultured Alphaproteobacteria bacterium | reverse complement strand
GGGGCTGTAGCTCAGTTGGGAGAGCGCTTGAATGGCATTCAAGAGGTCGACGGTTCGATTCCGTTCAGCTCCACCATTTCCGCCGGCGAGATGACGATGCAGGTCTTTGGGGGCGACTCTCTTGAAAATCCTGGTTTTCGGCGCTGACGGACAGGTCGGCAGGGAAATTCCGGCCGTTGACGACGGGCGGAACGATCTGGCGCTGTTGCGCCGCCCGGACGCGGATCTGTCGATTGCCGGCGCCGCCGCCGCCGCCATCGGAAAGGTCCGCCCGGACGCGGTCATCAACGCGGCGGCATGGACGGCGGTGGACAGGGCGGAATCAAATGCTGACGCCGCCTTTCGCATCAACGCCGACGCAGTCGGGGAGATTGCAGCCGCATGCGCGCGCATCGGCGCGCGCTTCGTCCATATATCGACCGATTACGTTTATTCCGGCTATCCCTCTGACCGCCCGCTCAGCGAGGACGCGGAGACGGGCCCCCTGAACGTGTACGGCGCGTCGAAACTCAAGGGGGAGACGGCGGCGCTCGCGTCCGGCGCAAACGTCGTCATTCTGCGCACATCCTGGGTTTACTCTGTACACGGCGCCAATTTCGTCAAGACCATGTTGAAGCTCGCAGAAACGCGAGAGGAGGTTCCGGTGGTTGCAGACCAGACCGGCGGTCCGACGCCGGCGTCGGCGATCGCGAAGGCATGCCTTGCGCTTGCGGCGCGCCGGAACGGACCGTGCGGCGTCTATCATTTCCAGGGCGGGCCGCCCGCGACCTGGGCTGATTTTGCTCGCGCCGTCTTCGCCGCCGGCGCCCGACAAACTCAGGTCAAAGACATTTCCACAATGGATTATCCGACGCCGGCCCGCCGGCCGGCTTTCACGGTTCTTGATTGCTCCAAAATTCACCGTGATTACGGCATTTCGCAGCCGGACTGGAAATCAGACCTTACGCGGACGGTTGCGACGATCGATGGAACGGAGACGCTGAACGGCTGAACAGGCGGCGCGTCGGTCGGTCCAAGCTGTCGCCGCGCGCCCGTTGCATTCGTCGACAGATAAGGAAAAATGCGGCCGGCCGCTGAGGTTTCGGGAGGCGATATTGCCATCCGGGACCTGGTGCGCCAAAAGCCGCTTAGTGCGCCGGGCGGCGCGTCCTTGGGGTGCGGAGCGATTTGGGATGAAAATTCTCGTTATCGGGGGTGACGGTTTCTGCGGCTGGCCGACGTCGCTGCATCTGTCCAATCTCGGGCATGACGTGGTCATTATCGACGATCTTTCACGTCGCAAAATCGACGTGGAGCTCGAGGTCGAATCGCTGACCCCGATCCGCCCGATATCGGTGCGCCTTGACGCCTGGCAGGAAGTTTCCGGCCGACGGATTCGCTTTGAGATGATCAACGTCGCAAAGAATTACGCCCGCTTGCTCCATCTAATCGAGGAAATGAGGCCGGATGCGATCATCCACTTCGCCGAGCAGCGCGCGGCGCCGTATTCGATGAAGTCGTCGTTCCACAAGCGGTACACCGTCGACAACAACATCAACGCAACCAACAACATTCTGGCGGCGATTGTCGAAGCCGGCGTCGACACCCATCTTGTGCACCTCGGCACGATGGGGGTCTACGGCTACGGCACCGCAGGGATGAAGATACCGGAAGGCTATCTTCCGGTGAAAATCGAAACCGAGGACGGCCGGGAGATTACGCAGGAAATTCTGTACCCGGCCAATCCCGGCTCGATCTATCACATGACCAAGACGCAAGATCAGCTCCTGTTCGCGTTTTACAACAAGAACGACAAGCTGAAGATCACGGATCTGCATCAGGGGATCGTGTGGGGCACCCAGACCGCAGAGACGCGCCTCGATGAAAGACTGATCAATCGCTTCGATTATGACGGCGATTACGGCACCGTCCTCAACAGGTTCCTGATGCAGGCCGCCGTCGGCTATCCGTTGACGGTCCACGGCACGGGCGGCCAGACGCGCGCCTTCATTCACATCCAGGATACGGTCCGGTGCATTCAGCTGGCGATCGAGAACCCGCCTCAACATGGCGAACGCGTTCACATACTCAATCAGATGACGGAAACGCACCGCATTCGCGATCTGGCGAAAATGATCGCCGAGAAGACAGGCGCTGCGGTTGAGAATGTCGTCAATCCGCGCAATGAGGCGGCGGAAAACGATCTCGACGTCGAGAACCGGCGGCTTTTAAATCTCGGCCTCGACCCGATCACCCTCGAAGAAGGCCTGCTGGAGGAAGTCCGCGAGATTGCGCGGAAATACGCGCATCGCTGCGACCGGACGAAAATTCCCTGCGTGTCCTACTGGAACGACGCGCAGCGCGAGAAAGCGCGGCACTAGGCGCCGCAATGAAAGAGGCCGGCGGCGCCTGATCTGGCGCCGCCGGCCGCTCACTCATACAAGCAGGGTCGTGTTACTGTTGCGGCGTCGTCTCGGCCGCCGTCTCGACTGCGCCTTCCGCTGCGTCGGCCGCCGCTTCGATGACGCCTTCTTCAGCGCCTTCGAGGGTTGAATCGACGGTCATTTCCGCAGAAGCGGCGATCGGCTGAACAGCTTCCTCGCCCGTCGCCGCCTCGGCGACTTCCGCAGGTTCTTCGGCCGCAGCCGCATCGGCGTCAGTCAGAGCGGTCTCTTCAGCCGCCGGCGCGATCGCCGCCGCGGCGTCTTCGGTCGTCTCAGTGGCGCAGGCCGACAGGCCGAACGCGACAGCGGCGCAAAGCGCCAGCGTGATTTGAGTTTTCATGGGGTACGCCCTCCGTTGTTGAGGCGGCAACATCAATCGCAGCCGGCCCGCGCGCGCAAGTTTGGAAGACGATTTTTACACGGAATTAATTGAACTTTCCGCGAATGATTACGCCGCGGTAATCATTCAACGCCGGCGAATGATTCGAAATAGCGGTAAGTCTCCTCATCGGTCCGCGAATCGGCGTTCCGCCAGTCGTGAACGCTGTCGGCGTTCAGCACCTTACCGTCCGCCGAAAGGACGATGATGGCCGGCGTGCCGATCAGCTTCTCAACGCCGAATCGGCGCGCCGCATCGAGATTCCTGTCCCGACGGCCGACGTCGATCCAGACGATCTGGTACCGGTCCGCGACAAGGGTTTTCAGGGGTTCCGTCTTGACCTTCTTTGCAAGGCTGCGGCTGTCGTGACACCAATTGCCTCCGAGTATGAGCGCGACGCGACGCCCGCCGGGCTTTGCGGCCAACAGCGCCGCATCGATGTCCTGCATCGCGTTCGCGCTTTCGTCGAAGGGCCGGAACTCATGATCTTCAACGGCCGGCGCCGTGACGTCCGCCGCAGAGGGCGCGGCGAGGCCGAGCGGCGCAAGAACGCCAAGCAGGATTTGCAAGAATGTGCGGCCCGATTTCATTTATTGAGCGTCCCGGGCCGGCGGGGCGGATTTGAAATGCGACCTTAAACGACGCAGCGCCTCGTCAAGAACGTCAATCTTTTTGCAGAAGCAGAAGCGCGCGTAATTACGGGGCGTATTCGGATCCGAAGGCGGATAAAAGGCCGAAACCGGAATGGCCGCGACGCCGGCGTTCTCCGTCAGATCGCGGCAGAAATCGTCATCGTCCTTTCCGCCGACCGAGCGAATGTCGACCGTCGCAAAATAGGTTCCCTCGCACGGCAAAACGTCGAATCCGAGATCCGTCAGTCCTGCGACGAAATGATCCCGTTTCATCTGCATCGTCGAAATGAAACTGGAATAATACTCGTCGCCGAACGCGAGCCCTTCCGCGACTGCGAGCTGCAGGTGCGGCGGACAGGTGTAGACGATGAACTGGTGCGCCTTCATCATGCCCGTGATTAGGCGCTCGCACCCGGTTGCATAACCGATCCGCCAGCCCGTCATCGAAAACGTCTTTCCCGCCGAGCCGATGCGCACGCACCGCTCGCGCATCCCGGGCAGGGTCATCAAGGGAATATGTGGCCGGCCGTCGAAAATCAGATGCTCATAGACCTCGTCGCATATGACGAGGAGGTCTCGCCGGACGGCGATGTCGGCGACGGCTTGCAGCTCTTCATGCGACAGGGCGCGTCCCGTCGGATTGTGCGGGGAATTGATCGCGATGACCCGCGTTCTCGGCGTTATGGCGGCTTCAAGCGCGGCTTGATCCATGCGCCATGCGGGAGGCTGCAATTGAACGAATCGCGGCGTCGCGCCGGCGGCTTCGACGATCGGCGCATAGGAATCGTAACAAGGCGCGAGAAGGATCGCCTCATCGCCCGGCTTGAGGAAGGCGAGAAAGGCGGCGCCGAGCGCCGCGGTGGCGCCGGCGGTGATGAGCGTCTCCGTCTCCCAGTCGATGTCGAGATCGTAAAATCGCCGGTTCGAGGCGGCGACGGCGCGGCGCAGTTCCGGGACGCCCTGAACCGGCGCATACTGGTTTTGTCCCGATCGAAGGGCGCGCACCGCCGCTTCGACGAGGCCGGGCGGACCGTCCTCATCCGGGAAGCCTTGCCCGAGATTGACCGCGCCGTGCCTGCGCGCGAGCGCAGACATCACCGCGAAAATCGTCGTCGGGCGGTTGGCGAAGACGGGATTGAGGAGAGGGGCGCTCAAAACGGCATGGCTCAGATTGACATCCTGTCGCCCGCCGGCTGGTCCGCAGGCAGGCGTTGCAACGTTACATGGCCCTGCGCCGTCACGGCAAAACAAAAAGCCGCCTCACCGGGTGAGGCGGCTTTCCAAACCCAGGGCTTGGCCTTCGATTAGTTCTGAGGCTCTTCGGTCGCTTCTTCGACAGCCGCCGCAGCGTCTTCAACCGCCTCGCCGGCCGCGTCGACCGCCTCGCCGGCGGCGTCGACTGCTTCGCCAGCCGCGCCTTCGACCGCTGCGCCAGCATCGTCCAACATGGCGCCGGCGTCATCAGCCGCCGCATCCATCGCTGCGCCGGCGTCATCAGCCGCCGCATCCATCGCTGCGCCGGCGTCTTCAACGGCTTCTTCCGTCGCCGCCGCCGCGTCCTCAACCGTCGTTTCGGTCGCCGCGTCTTTTTTCGCACATGCCGTCAGTCCGCCTGCGGCGAACGAAACAGCCAATAAAATCAACCACTTCTTGCTCATGATCCATGCACCCCTGCTGTCGCCGCCGAAGAATTCGGCAGCGGAATCGTGGGTCTTTTGTCAGATTTTACGTTGTAGGTCAAAGCATTGGCAATGTTAAGTTTGGGAAAGAATCGCCGTATGCGGACGGCCGGCGGGCCCTGCGCGGCGGCCGGAGCTTCAGCTGCCGCGTTGAATGGCCTATGCCTGCGCTCATACAGATTCGGGAGAAACCCATGCGCCTCGCCATTTTCGCTCTCGCCGCCGCCCTTTCCGCCTGCGCGAAGGCGCCCGAAGAGCCAAGAAAGAGCGATACGCCGGAAATCGCGCCGGCGGCGGCTGACGCCGCGCCTGAGGCGCAAGCGGCGGCGCCGGACCCGTGGCCTGCGAATTTCCCCAAGCCGGCCGCCGACTATGCCGGGGTCTATGACTTCACGGCCGGCGGCAAGTCCGTCGAAGTGAAGATCGCGGCGTCCGGGATGACGCAGCGGATCGCCTTCCCGCCGGACGCCGGCCTCGGCGGCGCATCGGGCGAATGGAGCCAGGTGATGGTGAATGAAAACGCCGGCGGAAAAATGATGATGTGGCCCGAGGGCGCCGGAGCGCCCGCGATCGCGACCATGATGTCACGGTCCGACATCGGCGCGATGGCCGGCGCCTTCGGCGTCGACGCCGACATCCAGGCGAGCGCCAAAAGAACGGGTACGGATAAAATCGCCGGGATGGACTGCGCCGTCTGGGAATTTGAGGGCGACGGCGGCGCCGGCGGAAGCGCCTGCGTCACGCGCGACGGCATCCCGCTTCGAATGGTCAGCGGCGGACAGACGGTGATGCTGGCGAAGTCGATCGCCCGCGGCGCGCAGGACCCGGCGCTGTTCGCGCCGCCCGCCGGCTATGAAGTCGTCGACATGGGCGAATGCATGCGGATCGGCGCGGAGATGATGGCGGCGGCGCGCGAGGGCAAGACGCCGGACATGGCGAAAATGCAGAAGTGCCGGGAGCTCGGCGAGAAAATGGGCGCCATGTACGGCGAATAATTCTCGCGCTGCGACGCCGCCGGCTGTCGCGCCGATCGTTCAGCCGCGGACGTCAACGGCGCAGCGCGCCGGTTCGCGCAACCTGTCGCGCGCCGCGGCTGACGCCGCCTAGGTCAGACCTGCATTCGCCTTCTTCACCGCATCGGCGTCGAGATAAAGCGCCGACCCCATTTCGCGGTATTTCTCGCTCATTTCGGCCATGCCTTCTTTCGACAGGCGCTCCAGATCTTTCTTTTCATTGTCGCTGAGGCTGTCGGCGTAATCGCGCACGTCCTGCGTGATCTTCATCGAACAGAATTTCGGCCCGCACATCGAACAGAAATGCGCGACCTTGTGCGCTTCCTTGGGCAGCGTCTGGTCGTGGAAATCGCGCGCGGTTTCGGGATCGAGCGACAGATTGAACTGATCCTCCCAGCGGAATTCAAAGC
>CALKYG010000364.1 GCA_938003575.1 uncultured Alphaproteobacteria bacterium | reverse complement strand
ACGAGCAGCGTAGCCGGGTCTCTCCCGGAGATCTGCAAATTGACACCCGCATCCAACGATAGGACAGGCCATGACCGCCATTGCCTTTGACGCCGGCCACCGCGCCGCCGACAGCGAGACAGAAATTTTATCCGATCGCCCGACCCGGGCCGAAGCGGAAGCGGCGGCCAAAACTCTGATCCGTTGGGCGGGGGACGATCCGACCCGAGAAGGCCTGATCGATACGCCCAAGCGGGTCGTGAGGGCGTATGAGGAATGGTTTTCAGGGTATGACAGGAATCCGGACTCGATCCTTGAGCGAACCTTCGAGGAGGTTGAGGGCTATGACGATATTGTCCTGCTAAAGGATATTCGCCTTGTGAGCTTCTGCGAGCACCACATGGCGCCGATCGTCGGCAAAGCGCACATCGCCTATATTCCCCTGGGGCGTGTCGTCGGCATCTCAAAGCTCGCACGGTTAGTCGACATCTACGCCAGGCGACTGCAAGTACAGGAGAAGTTGACAGCGCAAATCGCCAGTGCGCTTCAAGCCGCGCTTAACCCGAGGGGCGTCGCCGTAATGATTGCAGCCGAACACCAATGTATGTCGACAAGAGGCGTTCACCGCCACGGCGTCGACACCGTGACGACGCGCTTCACGGGTGCGTTCCTGTCAGATCCGAAACTCGAAGAACGATTCCTGCGGCTCGTAAAGGCCTAGAACTTCTCGAGCCATGGCCTGAGGTCGAGCTCATGCGTCCACGCAGTGCGCGGCTGCCGGTGCAACATGACGTAATTCGCCGCTATCGCATCGGGAGACAAGATTGCGTCATCGGCACGTTTTCTATCAACATCGGGCATCATCTGGCGGATGAAATTCGTATCGATGGCGCCGTCGATGACGACATGCGTGACATGAATGTTCTTTGGACCCAACTCGCGCGCCATCGACTGCGCTAGCGCCCGCAGCGCATGCTTGGCGCCGGCGAACGCGGAATAGCCGGCGCCGCCGCGCAGACTCGCTGTCGCACCAGTAAAGATGATTGTCCCTCGCTTGCGCGGCGTCATGCGTTTCGCCGCTTCGCGACCTGTCAGGAACCCTGCAAAGGCGGACATTTCCCAGACCTTGCGGTAGACCTGCGCGGTCGTTTCCGCGATAGGAAAACTCACATTCGCACCGATATTGAAGACTGCGACCTCAACTGGAGCGATATCACTTTCAATCGTTTCAAAAAGCGCGATCATCGCTTCTTCGTCGCGCGCATCGCATGGCAGTGCGACGGCCTCATAGCCCTCACTGCGGATAGACTGCGCAAGCATCTCCAGCGCTTCTGCATGACGCGGACGCCGGACGATGCAGGCAGTCATTCCTTCGCGCGCAAATGCGCGCGCAATCGCTGCGCCCGTATCGTCGCCGCAGCCAACCACGAGACAGGCTCCTCCAGAAATCGTCATTAGTTCTTCCTAGCCCATTCCCGTCACGCCATCCTTGGCGGCATGCTTGGCGCGGTCAAGTCGCCGCGACCAGATCGCAAGCGCGATCCATACGCCGTGGAAAAGTGCGCCAGCGCCGAAAATAACGACGCCCGGTATATGGCCGATCGCGGCGCGAGCAATGATGTCTCCGAAGCGTTCGAGTGGTTGCGGGTGAATTGCGATCTTGCCGAGATAAGCGAAAGCCTGAAACGCAAAGATATAGCCGTAATTGCGACGAATGCGGCGGCCGAGCGCGCGCAGAAAGCTGATATGATATTGAGGGGTCAGGTAATCACGCGCCAGAATATCCTGCCACTCGCCGGGATCAGGCTTGTGAGAGCTGAGCAGCAGCGGCGCATAAAAATTCGTTTCAATCCAGCGACAGCGCGCCCGCCAAACGTTAAAGTACCGATAGCGCCTCGCTTCAAAGACCAGAAAAACGCCGATCAGCCATCCGACGAGCAGCAGCGGCACAGCAGATGCGTTCGGATCCGCGTAGCTGATCGAAAGGGCGAGGCCAAGGGTGACGACGGACCAGTTCGTGGTGGCGTCGAGGCGAGTGCGCCAGATCGTCGAGCGGTAAACCTCGCCGCGATAGAGATGCGCGAGCGCGCCGATTTCCGCTGCGTCGAATTGGTGTCCAGTGCCGCCAGGCGGAGTCTTCCACCGCCGCCAGTCGCGAAAAGGAGAGTCATCGGTCACGGCCAAGCCCCTTCTGTATGCGGACCTTCCTTCATTATCGCACTAAACGGCGCAGCGCAGAGCGGAGCGCTTAAGTGCTTCATCCGTTCTTCCTTCTCATATGCGATTGTCAGTCTACCGCAGTGTTGGAGACTTGGCCAGTCATCGCGCGCCGACAGCGTCTGAAACGCACACAAATCCTTCGGCTTTCAGCTTGCGCGGCAACCCTTCGACAATCTGCGCGACAAGTGCCGGGCCTTTGTAGATCAGCGCCGTGTAAAGCTGAACCAGCGAAGCGCCGGCGCGGATTTTCACATAGACGTCATCAAGAG
>CALKYG010000363.1 GCA_938003575.1 uncultured Alphaproteobacteria bacterium | reverse complement strand
GATGTCACCTTCCCGCGACGCGCCCGCGCCGCTTCAAACGCGATGCGCGCGACGCGAACGACTTCCTCGCGCGTGTAGACGCAATTGTCGCTGGCGGTTTCCGCACCCTCATGCTTTTCGCCGAAATAGAGCCCGCCCGTCAGTTCGCGAATGATGAGCATGTCGCAGCCGCGCGCGCGATCGGCTGTCAGCGGCGAACGGCTCTCCATGCAGGGCAATACGCGGATCGGGCGGAGATTGGCGTAAACGCCGAGATGTTTCCTCAGCGCGAGAAGCCCTGTCTCCGGCCGCGGTCCGCCCTTCTCCCATTTCGGGCCGCCGACAGCGCCGAGGAACACCGCATCGGCGCCAAGACATTCCGTCAATGTTTCCGGCGGCAACGGGTCGCCGTGGCGGTCGATCGCGACGCCGCCAAAGTCGAATTCCTCGAATTTCATCGGAATCGAGAAGACTTCGCCCGCCCGCGCCAGCACGCGGCGCGCAGCAGCTGCGACTTCAGGACCGACGCCGTCGCCGGGGAGAAATGCTATACGGAACGTCACTCCCGCGCCCTTTCATAGTCTGTTATCGCCGGCATCTGATTGAGAATATGACCGAGCGGATCAACGCCGTCGAGCAGACAGCGCCGGGCGAAGCGTTCAATCCTGAACGGCGCCTCCGCGCCGTCCGCCGATCTGACGATTTCCGTCTCAAGATCGACCGTCACCGCCGCGCCTGGCGATGCGAGAAGTCTGCGGTGCGTTTCCTCGTCGACGGTCACGGGCAGAAGGCCGTTTTTCAACGAATTGCTTTTGAAAATGTCGGCGATGTCGGACGAGATGACGACGCGGAACCCGAAATCCATAAGCGCCCAGGGCGCATGTTCGCGGCTCGACCCGCACCCGAAATTCGAGCCGGCGACAAGAATTTTGTGCGTTTCCCGATTGTACCCGTTGAACGGAGAGGCGTTTCTTGGCCGGCCGTTATCATCGAATCGCCAATCATAAAACGCCGCTTTCCCGTAGCCGTCGCGCAACGTCGACGTCAAAAATCTCGCAGGAATGATCTGATCAGTGTCGATATTTTCCTGCGCGAGAACAATTGTGCGCGATGTCAGTCTGCTGAAGGGTTCAAGCGACATGCGCCGCCTCGTTCGTCAGATAGGGGCGAGGGTCGGCGATGCGGCCTTCGATCGCGGAAGCCGCCGCCGTCGCGGGGCTCGCCAGAACCGTTCTGACGTCCTTGCCCTGCCTTCCGACGAAATTGCGGTTCGACGTCGACACGATGAGTTCGCCAGGCTCGCCCTTGTCGCCGTTCATGGCGATACACATCGAACATCCGGGCTCGCGCCATTCCGCGCCGGCGTCCTTGAAGATCTTGTCGAGACCTTCAGCCTCGGCCGCGCGCTTCACCGCTTCCGAACCGGGCACGATGAGCGTGACGACGTCATTCTTCACCTTGCGCCCCTGCATTACGGCGGCGGCGACGCGCAAATCTTCAAGGCGCGAATTGGTGCACGAGCCGATAAAAACTCGATCGACCGCGGCGTCCGCAAACCGGTCGCCCGCGGAAAACCGCATGTATTCAGCAGCAAGGCGGTCAGCCTCGTTCGCAGGCGCCGGCGTCGTTCCATCGACAGGCGCCGCGGCGTCGGGCGACACGCCGTACGTAATCATCGGCGCCAGCGCGGAGATATCGATTTCGACCTCCCGGTCGAATTCAGCGCCGTCGTCAGTCGGCAGCCGCATCCAGTCAGCGACCGCCCGCGCCCAATCGACGCCCTTCGGCGAATACGCGCGGTCCTTGAGCCAGTCGAACGTCTTTTCATCGGGAGCGACCATGCCGACGCGGGCGCCCGCCTCAATCGACATGTTGCAAAGAGTCATGCGTCCCTCCATCGACAGTGCGCGAACGGCGTCGCCGGCGAACTCCAGCGCGTAACCCTGACCGCCGTCGGCGCCGATTTCGGCGATCATCGCCAGCGCCATGTCTTTCGCGCTGACGCCTCGCGGCATTGCGCCCTTGAAAACGACACGCATCGATTTCGGCTTGCGCTGCAACAGGCATTGGGTCGCGAGGACATGGCTGACTTCCGTGGTGCCGATCCCGAAAGCGAGCGCGCCGAACGCACCATGGGTGGACGTATGACTATCGCCGCAAACGATCGTCTTTCCCGGCTGCGTCATGCCCAATTCGGGTCCGATCACATGCACGATGCCGCGCGCCGGATCGCCAAGGCCGAGAAGGCCGATCCCATGGCTCGCGCAATTGCGGATGAGCGTTTCGACCTGCGCTTCGGCTTCCCTCGTCGCGAAGGGAAGCCTTCCGTCCTTTCCCGCCGGCAGGGTCGGCGTTGAGTGATCAAGCGTCGCCAGCGTCCGGTCCGGTCGGCGCACTTTCAGCCCGCGCGCGTCGAGGGCTGAGAACGCCTGCGGCGACGTCACCTCATGAATGAGGTGGAGGTCTATATAGAGAACGGCGGGCGCCTCGGCCGTCTCCTCGACGACGACATGGCGGTCCCATAATTTGTCAAACAGCGACTGCGGCTTCACGTTTCATCTTCTTTTCATGCGTTTTCACCCTGTACAGCCAGCCCCACTGATCCTTGGTTGAGCCGCTGAATAGTCCAAAGAAGCGTTCCTGCAGCAATTTCGTCACCGGCCCGGCGCCATGCGCCCTGGTCGGACGGTGATCCACCGAGCGGACAGGCGTAACTTCGGCGGCTGTGCCAGTGAAGAAAACTTCGTCGGCAAGGTATAGCGCCTCGCGCGGCATGGATTGCTCGATGACTTCGAACCCCTCCTCGCGGGCCAGAACGATCACAGTATCGCGGGTAATTCCCTGAAGTATCGAGGCCGACGACGGCGGCGTCAGGATCTTTCCGTTGCGCACGACGAAGAGGTTTTCGCCGGCGCCTTCCGAGACAAGCCCGTTGACGTCGAGCCCGATCCCTTCGGCGAAACCGCGCTGCTTGGCCTCTGTTGAGATGAGCACGCTCGAGAGATAATTGCCGCCGGCTTTCGCCG
>CALKYG010000362.1 GCA_938003575.1 uncultured Alphaproteobacteria bacterium | reverse complement strand
ATCATCGTCGTCGTCGGCGTCTTCGTCGGCTTGCAGGTGCAGGAATGGTCGGCGCGGCGGGCCATGAGCGAGCGAACGGCGCGTCTGATGCAGCGCCTCGAATCTGATTTTGGGGTCGATGTGCTGGTCGCGCGCAGTTTGCTTGATTACCACACGGAAGTCGCCCGTCATGCGCAGATGACCCTGAATGATATAACCAGGCAGGCGCCGATCTCAGACGATCAACTGCTGATAGCAGCTCATCGCGCCAGCCAGTTCAACCGGTTCAACAGAACATCGGGAATCTTTGAAGAGCTTGTTTCAACCGGCGGTCTTGAACTTGTTTCCTCCAGCAAAATAGGATCAATCGCGGCGCTCTTCTACAAGACGACGATTATCAGTGATTATGAAACCGACGGAAAATCTTCGGAATACCGCCGTCTCTACAGAAGTCTGGTTCCAATCGACGTGCAACTGGCGGTCGACGACCAATGCGGGGACCGAAGCCGAACCATCGACGAGATAATCAATGAGAAAAGCGTCATCGGCTATTCATGCACGCTGGATTTTCCGGCCGATCGCGTGGCGGAGGCGGCGGAAATCATCAGGCGGGAGGCCGCTCTGGTCCCGGCGCTGCGCCATCGCATTGCGACGCTTGCAACGCAGAACCGCGATTTTGCAACCATCGTCGAAGCCATCCGGCCATACCGGGCCGACCGCGAAACGCTTGAGCGGAGCTCGCTCGGCGTCGTTTTTGGAATCCAGGAATGATCCCCCGCCGCGTTTACGAGCATATGAAGGCTCATAACTGGTTCGCGGTCGCGATTGATCTCGCGGTCGTCATTGTCGGCGTATTCGCCGGCATGCAGGTGCAGGACTGGAACGCCGCGCGGCAGGCGCGGGCGCGCGCCGAAGTCTACAGCGAGCGCCTCGCCGCCGATCTCCGCCACGAGGCGTGGGCGTACGAGTATCAGATCGCCTATTACAAGGAAGTGCGCGCCAACGCCCTGCGCGCCGCGGCGGCGCTGACCGGCGAGACGGCGCTCGACGACGAGCAACTCGTGATCAGCGCCTATCGCGCCAGCCAGTATATCTACAACGGATCAAGGCGCGCGACATTCGACGAGATGGTGGCGACCGGCGATATCGGCCTCATCGCCGATCGGCGCCTGCGCGAGACGGCGCTCGCCTATTACGCCGACCCGACCGTCGACACCAACACCGAGGAAGCCAAGGCGTCCGAATATCGGCGGGCGTTTCGCCGCGCCGCGCCCGTCGACGTTCAGCGCGCCCTGCTGGCGAATTGCGGCGATCGCATCGGCGCGGTCGGCGACTATGACAGCATTGGCGGCTCCATTGATTACGCCTGCGCTCTTGACCTTCCCGCCGGCAGGATCGCCGCCGCTGCGGCGGCGCTGCGCGCCGATCCGCTGCTTCTCCCCGCGTTGCAGCTTCGTTTCGCAGATCTTGAAACCGCGATATTCAATCTGGAATACGGTTCGCCCGGGATGCTCGAAAATCTGCGCGCGATCGCCGGAAGGCGCGCGCCATGATCCTGCGCCGCGTCATCGAGCATTTCAGGAAGCAGGAATGGACGGCGATCTTTCTCGATTTTCTCATCGTCGTCGTCGGCGTCTTCATCGGCATACAGGTCGCCAACTGGAATGCGGGGCGGTCGGACGCGCGAGCCTACGCAGAAGCGCTCGACCGCCTAAGGGGTGAGATCGCGGCGAACCTCGCAATGCTCGACGCCGCCGACGCTGATTTCGCTGCGGAAGCGCCGGTTGTCCAGCGCGCTTTTGATGCGCTGGAGACATGTTCTGACGACGCAGATACGCGACGGGCGGTGAATGAAGGCCTCAAATTGATCAATGGATCGAATGGTCTCGAGATTCGCAGCAGCGAGCTTGAACACCTGACATCTGACCCGCGATTGTTGGCGCAGCAATCTGCGGCCGTGCGGAAGCGCCTGTCGGACCTCAGATTTGTCACGGAACTGACGGAGAGGTCTGCGCGGTATTTTCAGGACATTCCGCTTGACAGCCGCGTGGAACGAATTCCCGGGCTGCGGCCCGGCGCCCGAGTCGAGTATGAAACGACATATCTTGGAATGGCGTACAAAGTGAGCCGTCGGCCGCTTGAATTGGTCGGACCGGTCAGCGCCGCCTGCAACAATCAGGATATCGCCGCGGCGCTCTGGCTCTGGGACAGGATGCAGTCGAACCTGCCGATTTTTGGCCGGAACATGCGCGCCGAATATGAAGCGACTTTGAAAGTTCTGGATCAAGAGGGTCAGCATCGATGATCCTGCGCCGCGTCATTGAGCATTTCAGAAAGCAGGAATGGACCGCGATCTTCCTCGACTTCGTCATCGTCGTCCTCGGCGTCTTCG
>CALKYG010000361.1 GCA_938003575.1 uncultured Alphaproteobacteria bacterium | reverse complement strand
AAGTTTACGCGAAGGCGGCGCCCGCGAACCGAACGCCCGGGCGACGCCTTATTGCGATTCTAGAGAGTATTCCGCGAGGGGAAAAGCAATCGGGCGCCCGGTCATGCTGGTCCGGCGACGACGCGAGCAACCGGAACAGTCCGGCGCACTTCGCCGCCGCAAGTGCGAAGGCGCGTTCCTGCAACCGCCCCTTGGCGCGCATCATCTCGATCATGCTGCGCTTTTCTTCCGCAGGACGATGTCGAACGCCGTCGGGAATCACCGCGATCGGCTACAGCCGCTCGAACGACGATCGCTCCTCCTGCGGCCAGCCGCTCATCGAACCGGCGGCGCGGCGCCGGTCGCATGCCTTCATTCGCCGATGGCGCCTGATTGCCGGACCATGCGCGGGCGATGGTGTTGAGGCAGGTCAACCGGATGATTTCAGCTTCGGGTGAGGCGGGCTGCATTTCCCACGCCCTTTGGTTTCCGATAGGCTCGCCGCGAGGGGATTGAGGGGACATGACCGGAACGCGCAAATCCTTTGGCGGCGGCGTCCGCGCGCCAGGTGCGGCGGCGCCTTTTTACGGGCAGGACGGCGACGGCGGCGACGGCGTTTCCTTCGGGTTTCTCGTCCGCCAGAGCGCCGCGGCGATCGAGCGCGGCCGCACCCTGATCGACGCGCGCGGCGCGGATCTCGCGCGCGCGGCGGCGGCGCGCGCCTCCGGCGAGGCGATGCTCGCCGCCTGGGGCGCGCGCCTGTTCATCGCGCTCTTCTGGGTGTTCGTCGGCGTCGTGCTCGCGCGGGAGGCGGCCGCAGGATATCCCGTGCGCGGCCTTGACGCCGCCGGCGCTGCGACGCTGGCGCGGATTTTCGTCGCCGTCGGCGTCCTCGGCGCGGTCGCCGCCTTCATCGGCGGCTATCTCGTGCGCGCCGGCGAGACGTCCTATCGGGGCGAGGCCGGATTCGGCGGCGAGGCCGGCCGCATCGCGCGCGATTTCGCCGAGACGGCCGCGCAGCTGAAAGACCGCATCGGCCGCGACGGCGCGAGCGCGGCCGACCTGTCGCGGCTTCACCTGATCGCCGTCGAGGCCGTCTCGTTCCTTGAGGGCGTCTCCTTCCTGTCGGAACCCGACCACCGGCGCGCGGAGGAAAAGTTCAGCGCCTTCCTTGATCGCCATTCGCCGCCGCCGCGGGCGGGCGGCGGGTCGCTGCTGCTGATCCTTGGCGCGGTCATCGGGGCCGTTGCAGCCTCGGGCGGCTGGCCGCGCCTCGGCGCCGCCGGCCTTCCGCTTTGGGCTGTCGCCGCCCTTCCCGGCCTCGCCCTCTTCTATGCGCTGCTGGGCGCGGTCTTTACGGCGGCAGGCGCCGCGCCGGCCGGATCGGCGCCCGCGAAAACGCGCCACGCCATTCTTGCGGGCCTTCGCCAGGCCTATGTCGAGGCGGGCGCGCCGCGGACCCCGGATCTGCTCCGAGAAATTGAGGCCGCCGTCGCGGCGGGTCGGACCGCCGGCCGTTGAACGCCCCTCCATCCGCGCCTTCCCTGTAAGAATTTCAGCGGTAAATCACAGGGTTGACATTTCCGCGCGATCGCTGCGGCGGACAATTCCCCCGCAACCGCCGGATAGCAAGCATTACTATTTTCAGCCAACAAATTGGAATATTCGGCCAGAACTGGGAACGATCCGCGTCGCGGAGATCGAATCCCGCCACCGCCATGAAACAAAATAACCGGTTTCAGATTGTTAACCATAAGGCGTCTAGCGTCGCCTTGTGTTCAGCTTGCTACACCTTCCGGGATTCTCGCAGAAACCGGCACAAGAGGTTTGACCCGGAAGGCCATAACGAAGTCAAAGTACGCCATCGCACGGCAAGGGATCCGCTCGAAGGGCAAGCCGTGTTTCAAAAGAAAAAAGACTGAACACAGGGGGCAAGTCGTGGTTCGCAATTGGAACGCTCACGCAACTTTGAAAGGGAGTCGTACGTGCATATGACAAAAAGAAAAATCTCCGTGCTGAAAGCAAGCGCGGCGCCGCTCGCGATCGGCGTGATGCTGGCGGGGGCGCCGGCCTTCGCTCAGGACGAGCAGGACGAGATCATCGTCACCGGCTCGCGTATCGCTCAACCTCAGCTGTCGTCGCCGTCGCCGCTGACCGTCGTCGAGCCCGACGACATCAAGCTCACCGGCACGGTCCGCGTTGAAGACACGCTGAACTCGCTGCCGTCGATCTTCGCCAGCCAGGCTTCGTCGCTTTCGAACGGCGCCGACGGCACCGCGGCGGTCGACCTTCGCGGTCTCGGCACGACCCGGACGCTGGCGCTCGTCAACGGCCGCCGTCTCGTGCCGGGCGACCCGAGCCCGACCAGCGGCTCCGCCGCCGACATCAACATCATCCCCGGCTCGATCCTGAAGCGCGTTGAAGTGCTGACGGGCGGCGCCTCGTCGGTTTACGGCGCGGACGCGGTCGCGGGCGTCGTCAACTTCATCATCGATACGGATTTCGAAGGCTTCCGCGTCGACGGCCAGTACAGCTTCTATCAGCACGGCAATGACGACACGTTCCTGCCGCCGCTGCTCGATGCGCGCGGCTTCCCCTATCCGACGGGCAGCGTCACTGACGGCGACACGATGGACTTCACCGCCGTGTTCGGCACCGGCTTCGCCGATGATCGCGGCCACGCGGTCGCCTATTTCGGCTATCGCAAGATCGACCCGGTTCTGCAGAGGGATCGCGACTATTCCGCCTGCGTTCTTCAGAACAGCCCAGCCGGCACGCCGCGCTGCGGCGGGTCGGCGACTACGGCGGAAGGCAACGTCCTCGTGTTCGACACCTCGGTCACGAGCGGCACGTCGACCTTCTACACCTTCCTGCCGGGCGGCGGGTTCGTGAACTCGGTGACGCTCTACAACTTCGCGCCGCTGAACTATTATCAGCGTCCGGACGAACGCTACACCGCCGGCTTCTTCGCGAACTATGAAATCAACGACTGGGCCAAGCCCTATGTTGAGTTCATGTTCATGGACAACAAGACGGTCGCGCAGATCGCGCCTTCGGGCAACTTCGGCAACACCCAGACGGTCAACTGCGACAACCCGCTGATGTCGGCCGCTCAGCTCGCCGTCGTCTGCGACACCGACAACCTGATCAACGGGTTCCTCGGGACGTTCCCGCTGGCGACGTCCGCGGCGTACAACCCGAACCCGGGCGCCGCGCCGATCACCTTCTTCGACGCGCTCGGCAACACTTACAATCAGGCCTACTTCACGCTGCTTCGCCGCAACGTCGAAGGCGGTCCGCGCCGGTCGAATCTCGGCCACCAGACCTTCCGCGCCGTTCTCGGCACGAAGGGCGATCTCGGCGAGGCCTGGTCGTATGACATGTACTATCAGTACGGCCGCGTCGCCTACACGCAGGTTTACGAGAATGAATTCTCGATCACCCGCCTCAACCGGGCGCTCAACGCGGTCACCGACACGCGCGTCGGCAGCCCGACTTTCGGCCAGGTCATCTGCCGCTCGGTGCTCGACAACTCCGATCCGAACTGCGTGCCCTACAACGTGTTCGCCGGCGCCGGCGGCGCGTCGCAGGCGGCGGTCAACTATCTCTCCGCGACGGGCTTCCAGAGCGGCGAGACGACGGAGCAGGTGTTCAACGCCTCCATTACGGGCGATCTCACCAATTACGGCTTCAAGTTCCCGTCGGCCAATGACGGCGTCCGTTTCAACGCCGGCATCGAATGGCGCAGCGAAGCGCTCGATCTGAAGACCGACAACGCGTTCCAGACCGGCGATCTGACCGGACAGGGCGCGCCGACGCTTCCGATCGCGGGCGATATCGAGGTGATGGAATTCTTTGCCGAAACGCAGATCCCCGTCATCAACGAAGGCTTCGTCCACGAGCTGTCGATCAACGCCGGCTATCGCCGGTCGGATTACGACACGAGCGGCGGCAACGAATTCGGCACCAACACCTGGAAAGTCGGCGCCGAAATCTCGCCGATCCCGGATTTCCGGATCCGCGGCACGTATAACCGCGCGGTTCGGGCGCCGAACATTCAGGAGCTGTTCGCGGCCCAGTATGTCGGCCTCAGCGGATCGAACGATCCCTGCGCCGGCATCACGATCACGGCGACGGATTACGGGTGTATCGCTCAAGGCCTGACGGTCGGCGGCGGCACCCCGGCGAACCCGGCGGGTCAGTATAACGGCCTGCTCGGCGGCAACCCGAACCTGCAGCCGGAAACCGCGAAAACCTGGACCGTGGGCGGCGTCATCCAGCCGAGCATGATCCCGGGCCTCGCGCTCACGATCGACTACTACAACATCAAGATCGACGATTCGATCGGCGGCTTCGGCGCCGACGCGATCGTCAATGACTGCGTTGCGAACGCCACGGCGACCTTCACGCCGATGTCGTGCAGCCTCGTCAACCGCGATCCGGGCGGCTCGATCTGGCTGACCTCGGGCGGCTATGTCACGAACCTGCCGGGCAATGTCGGCTCGGTGCAGACCAGAGGTCTCGAATTCAGCGCCGCCTACGGCCATGAAATCGGCAGCCTTGGCGATCTGGAATTCACCTTCCAGGGCACCAACCTGATGGCCTATGAGGTCAATAACGGCCTCACTGCGCCGTATGACTGCGCCGGTCTTTATGGACCGACCTGCAGCGCCGGCGGCACGACGGGCAGCGGCGCGCCGCTTCCCGAATGGCGCCACCGCGCCCGCCTGACCTATAACACGCCGTTCGACCTGTCCCTGTCGGCTCAGTGGCGGTATGTCGGCGCGGTTGACGCCGAAACGACGTCAACCAATCCGACGCTTAACGGCGCGAACAACTTCGATCCGGGCCTTCACATCGGCGCCCGGAGCTACTTCGACCTCGTGGCGGCTTACGCCTATAACGACCGCTACACGCTGCGCCTCGGCGTCAACAACCTCCTCGACAAGGCGCCGCCGATGGTCACGTCGGGAAGCGGGGATCGCCCGGGTTCGAACCTCTGCCCGACCGGTCCCTGCAACGGCAACACCTATCCGGCGACGTATGACGCGCTCGGCCGGTTCCTGTTCGTCAACGTGACGCTCGACTTCTAAGCGGATCGTTGCATGACTGACGGCGGAGGGTTCCTTCGGGAACCCTCCGTTTTTTTTCGCCCGCCGCCACGGTAGAGCCAGCGGCCTCGCTTCAATTCCGTCTGGATAAGGAATGGAGGAATCACGGTCTCCCAATTCGCCCGTGCGCGCTCT
>CALKYG010000360.1 GCA_938003575.1 uncultured Alphaproteobacteria bacterium | reverse complement strand
CGACGCTCGGCGTCGTGTCGTACCAATGGCGGCCGGCGATGAGCATCATGGCGCCGTTTGCGGCGGCCATCGCGCCGAGGACGCCGGCGATTGCGCGTTTCAACATGACGTTCTCCTTTGAAGCGAAGACGAGGGTTAAGCGCGGAGTGTGACACGCGCGCGGCGAAAAATCTCACTATTCTTACGGCGAAGGGTGAGACGTCGCCGCAGCAGACCGCCGCGCAACGATCGCCGCAGCGCGCAACAGATGCTCATTTCCCGCTATTCATGAAATAAGACCCGTTTCACTGAACTGTCGCCGAGCTGTCGCGATGCTTTCGCGCAACGGGCCCTAGCTGCGCCTCGCAAGAGAAACGATCGACCGCCAGTCGGTCGGCAAGCACAAGATGGAGGCGACTATGATTTCATTGAAAGCCGCGCTCGCCGCGGGCGCTGGCGCAGCGGCGCTCGCCGGCGCTGCGCACGCCCAGGATTTCGGCGCGCAGGTTGAGCAATTGCTGCATGCCCAATCGCAAAGGCTGTTCGGTTTCAGCGCCCCGCTGCCACAATCGGCCAATGTCGACATTCCGCGCGCAGGCGTGACGACGCCGCTTGACGTCATTGACCTGGCGCAGGGCCTTAAGGCTCGTTTCCTGACGCGGAAGGCGGCGAACGACGCCGACATGTTCTCTTTCTACCCGCTCAACAAGCCGACGCATGTCATCTTCTGCATCGAGAACGGCCGCGCTGCGGACGCGAGCGGCAAACCGATCAATCCGTCAATCCAGGCGATCAATCTCAAGACCGGCGCCGTCACCGATGTCGCCTACGGGATGAACCGCTGCGACGGCATTCGCACGACCGCCTGGAACACGGTGCTTGCGACGGAAGAAACCGATGACGGCGGCGCGTACGAACTTCTCAATCCGCTGTCAGACGACACGTTCTATGTCGTAAATCGCGGCGCGCCCGGCGCATCCGCCGTCATCGTCGATCAGAACGGCGTCGATGCGACGGACCGGATGACGAAAAGGCCGGCGCTCGCGGCGCTCGCCTGGGAAGGGCTGGAAGCGCTGGATAACGGCGTCGTTATTTTCGGCGACGAGCTGCGTCCCGGAACGGGAACGGCTGACAAGGACGGCGGCGCGCTGTTCAAGTTCGTTCCGGCGACGCCGCGCCTTACTGACGGGCCGATCGCGTCGCTTTCCCAGTCGCCGCTCGTCGCCGGCCAGAATTACGCGATGCAGGTCTCCTGCACGACGGGCGCGCAATTCGGCCAGGGCTGCGAAATCGGCAACGCCGCGTGGATCGCCGTATCGGCGGCGTTCGCGCGCGACGACGCAGATCGCCTCGGCGCGACGGGTTACTATCGTCCGGAGGATCTGCATCTCGATCCGACCTATCGCGGACAAGGGCAGAGCGCGCGTTTCTGCTGGGCGAATACCGGCAATGAAAGCGCGCAGAATTACGCCGAGGTGATCTGCGGCGTCGATACGGCGCTGCTGACCGCTTCTGCAAACCAGCGCTCGGTCGCCGTCAACCGCTTCGTCGAGGGCGATGCGGATTTCAATTCGTTCGACAATCTCGCCTTCCAGCCGAAAACCGGAAACCTCTATGTCGTCGAAGACCATCCGAACGGCGACGTTTTCGCCTGCCTTCCCGACGGCGCCGATCGCGACATCAAGACCGACGGCTGCGTGCGCGTTCTTTCCGTGCGCGACCGCTCGGCGGAACCGACCGGCTTTGAATTTTCGAAAGACGGCCGCACCGCCATTCTGGCGATCCAGCATTCAAGCCCCGATGCGCTGGGCGACACGGACGACATCATCCTCATCGAGGGGTTCAAGGTTAAGTAGCGTAGGGATAGTTGCGTAGAGTAGGGGCCGCTTTCACCCCGCGGCCCCTTTTCTTTTCCGGCGGCCCTCTCTCTGGCGGGCCTGTGGGACGCTGCCCCTGACCGCAGGGGCCGCTCTTGCTCCA
>CALKYG010000359.1 GCA_938003575.1 uncultured Alphaproteobacteria bacterium | reverse complement strand
CCGGCGCTGAACCCATTCGCGTCTTTGAATCGGGCGCGATCCTTCTTCACCTCGCTGAGAAATTCGGGGCCTTTCTCCCGGCGTCGGGCAAGGCGCGCGCCGAAACCTTGTCATGGCTGATGTGGCAGATGGGGTCGGCGCCTTATCTCGGCGGCGGCTTCGGCCATTTCTACGCCTATGCGCCGGAGAAATGGGAATATCCTATCAACCGCTACGCGATGGAGGTGAAGCGCCAGCTCGACGTGCTCGACCGCCATCTTGCCGAGAACCAGTTTATGGCGGGTGCGGACTATACGATCGCCGACATGGCGATCTGGCCGTGGTACGGCGTTCTCGCACAGGGAAAACTTTACGATGCGGGCGAGTTTCTCGATGTTGAGTCCTATGAAAACGTACAGCGCTGGACCGCGGAAATCGCCGCGCGCCCGGCGGTGAAACGCGGCCGGATGGTCAATCGAAGCTGGGGAGAGCCCTTCGAACAGCTGCTTGAACGCCACGATGCGCGCGATTTTGAAGCAAATACGATGGACAAGTTCCCGGCGAAGAAAGAATAGTTCGCTCCCTGCTCCTTGATGATGGCCGAGCGAACGCTTTCCATATCTGCTAATGTCGCGGAGAAGCTGCGCGGAGCGAGAAATGGAAAGATCCGTAAAGATTGAACAGCATGGCGGGCTTGGCGTCCTTTGGTGCGCCGGCTGGCTTTTCACGATCGGGTTCCTCAAGGCGAATTTCTGGAAGGGCGTATTGGCGCTGCTCGTCTGGCCCTATTTCCTCGGCGCGCATTTCGCCCCGATGGCCGAGGCGGCGCCAAGCGCGCAGGAAGCTGTGCGCTGAAACTATTCCGCCTTGCCGACGACGCCGATGATCGGCCCCATGGCGGGGCCCGGATCGTTGCGGGAAAGCTCCGGCGCGTAAAGCCTGCTGATCGCGCCGTCGAGATAAAGCGCGTTCGGCGTTTTCAAGTCGTCGCGAAAATAGCCGGCGAATTCATGGAACGTCACCGCCGTATCGCTGAGGACGAAGACGACGCTTCCGTCTTCTTTCACGCCGACGCCGTTGCGCCGCTTTCGCGATGTGGCGTCGACAAGAAAGCGCGGATGCAGGGCGCCGTCGATGACGAGCATCGGGCCGGACTGCGTGGCGTAGCGCATTCCCTTCTTTCGGGCCGCCGCATAGGTTCCGGTCGCGGCGACATGCGCGCCGTCATCGTCGATCCAGAACACGCCGTTCGGCTTCAGGTGAAAATTGCCGGGACCGTCCTTCGTCGACAGCATCTTCATTTCCTCGCCGTTTTCGACATAAAGCCCGACCGGCGAGCGGTCGCGCGCATACATGCCGGCGTTCATGGCGAAGACCAGTTTTTCCCCTTTCGCGTCCAGCGCCGCTGAAACGGGACCAAAATCGCCATAGGGTTCGCCGTTCCCGTCATTCAGGAAAAGCCGGATGTCGGAAGCGGGATCGAATTCGCAGACGGCGTATTGCGCTTCGCCCTTTGTTTGTCCGCGACAGGCGGCGTCCGCCGCGCCTGCGGCCGCGGCCCACGCGGCGCAGATCGCAACGGCGCCGTTTTTCATTTCAGCGCGATCCGAACGAAAAAGATGAGGAGATTGCCGACGATCGCGCCGGCGGCGCCGCCGGCAAGACGCCGCTTCGGCCAGAGCGAGGCGCCGAGAACGCCGCCGCCAAGAAGGCCAGGCCAGCCGAGAACAGGCGAGGCGATCAGCCATTCCCACCATTCGAAACTCAAAGAGATATCCGACATGCCGCCTCCGGCTCGAATTTCGCACGGCGCGCGCCGTACGCCAAGCTTGATCGCCGCGCCCGCCCGACTATCGTCATGCGGGCGATGAGAAAGGAATCAACGATGCGCGCTGCGCTTTTCGTCCTGCTTTGTCTGACCGTTCCCGCCGCCGCTCAACCGGCGCCGAACGAGAGATTTCATCCCGGACCCTACATCAAGGATTTCGGCCCGGTCGCCAGCATCGACAGCGATCTCGTCATGCCGAAAAACGCGAAATTCAAGATCCGTTACGACGTCGCGGACGCCGCGGCGCCCGGCGCGTTGAACAAGAGCCTCGTCGCCGCCGCGCGATTTCTCAACATGAGCGTCGAAAACGGTGTCGATCCGAAAAACATCCGTCTTGCGGTCGTCGTGCACGGCGGCGCTACGAAGGATCTGACGACGCGCGACGACAACGCCAACGCGCCGCTGATCGCCGCGCTGATCGACAAGGACGTCGGTATTTATCTCTGCGGCCAGAGCGCCGCCGCCTATGAGGTGAAAAGGGACGATTTGCTTCCTGGCGTCAAACTGTCGCTTTCCGCGATGCACGCCCATGCGATTCTCGACGCCGAAGGATATGCGCTCAATCCCTTCTGAGCGCCGGCCGCCTCATCGTGCGGCGAACAAGCCGCGGATGACGAGGCCGACGCCGGCGATCATCGCGAGCGAAATCGAGATGAGACCGCCGTTCACGATCGCTTCCTGCCATGGCGCCGCGGTCGGCGCCGGCGAGGCGATCGGGGTCATGGCGCCTGTGTTCCACATGGCGGCGAGCGTGACGCTCAGCCAGTTGACGCAGGTTCCATAGGCGAGAAGCGCGAAGGCGGCCTTTTCAGCGGCGGCGCCCAGCCGCACATGCGGCCATGCCGCGCCGAGCGCCATGAGGAACGCGCCGTTCATCACGCCTTCAAGATGCGCCGAAAGTCCCATGCGCGGGTTCGGCGCAAAACTGGAAAACAATCCGGTGACGAGGCCGAGCATGAAGAGGACGGCGCCGAGCCGGACAAGGTTTAAAGACATTGGAAGACCCCTCGTTTGCTTCAAGATTGATCGAGGTTGCGCGGCGAGGGCTCAAAATTCCGGCGCGTCGTCGCGTGTCAGCCGCCAGATCAGGATCGCAGCGCGCTCGCTCGCTTCGCGCAGGGTGGTAAGATCGAGCGATTCCTCCGGCGTATGGCCGCCGTCGCCGGTCGGGCCGAGCCCGTCAATCGCCGCCTTGACGTGCGGCGCCGCGAAGGAAATGTCGGCGGCGCCGCGTTCGGCGGGGTCGTTGCCGACGACAGGGCCGTAGCCGAGATCCTCGGACACTCCGGAATAGAAAGCGAGCAGGGCGTCATTGCCCTTCGACGGCGACATCGCCGGATAGGAATCGATGAATTCGATCTCGGCGCCGGTCAGCGGCAGGTTCCTGGCGACAATCTTGCGCATGACCGCGCGCGCTTTTTCCTTCTGTTCCTCGGAAATGAAACGCAGATCGCCGTCGACGACCGCCTTCTGCGCGACGACGTTCGTCTTGCCGAAGGCCGATCCCCTGTTGGCGTCGAAATCATAGTCGACATCGCTGCCGCCGACGACGGCGCCGACATTGAAAGTCAGATATTTCTCACCGCGCAGCTTGTCGTAAAAGCCGTTGATGATGCGCGCCGCTTCATAGATTGCGCCTGCGCCGACATCATCGCGGAATATGCCGCTCGAGTGATTGCGCTTGCCGCTTGTCGTCAGCCGCCATCCGGAAGCGCCGCGGCGGGACGTCACGGCGACGCCTTTCTCGCCGCTTTCGAAATTGAGCGCGACATCGGCGCGCTTGGCCGCGTCGACAAGCGACGCGCGCGTGACTGAAATCGGCTTGCCGGTGAATTCCTCATCGCCGGTGAAGACAATCTCGATCGACGCGCCATCGAGAGCGCCGGCGTCGGCGAGCGCCTTCAGCGCGAAAAGCGCGACAACGTCGCCGCCCTTCATGTCGTCAACGCCCGGCCCGTGCGCAATCCCGCCGTCGCGCCTGAAGGCGGCCGCGCCGTCTTCACTTTCGAAGACGGTGTCGAGATGGCCGAGCAGCAGGATCTTGGCGCCGCGGCCGCCTTCGCGGCGTGCGATGAGGTGCCCGGCGCGGTTCACGTCTTCGGGAAAGGATTCCCACCGGACCTCGAAACCGAGATCCGCGAACGCCTGGGAGAATTCGGCGCCGACGGCCCTGACGCCCTCATGACTCATCGTGCCGGAACCGATATTGACGACCTTTTCGAGAAACTCGATCGCTTCGCTCTCGCGTGCGGCGACGGCGTCGCGAATCGCCTGTTCCGTCGGGGATATGCCGGCCGCCGCCGGCGCGGCGATGAAACACAAGGCGGCGGCGGAAAGGCCGACCGCGGCGGACGTCGCCGACGCGCGGCGCGGCAATGATTGAACTGTCAACGGAGAACCCCGGCTGCTTCAGGGCGATCATGACCGAGCCCATCGCCCAATTCAAATCGTCCAGGGCAAATCGCCGAGGTCGAACAGCCGCCGCGATCATTGCCGCAGTTCGCAGGCAAGCGGATCGCGAGATCGAAGCCGAACGCCGGCGTTTTTCGCGGCGAAGCCGGACTCGCCGTCGACGCAACCGGTGAACAAGCCCGCTTCCCCACCGTCGCAATTGCACAAGGCCCAGCGGCGAGGAAGCCGGCTATATTCTCCCGCGCGCCGGGCTTTCGCCGGACGCGCCGGAAAGTGTTCCGTCCCTAACGCCGGCATGACCCGGATCAGGTTCAAAGGGTCAATCTCAGTCCCTTACGCCCTTGCTCCCTGGCGCGTATTGCTCTCTTCGTCCGGCGATCGGGCTGCGCCCAAAAGGCGGACCATGAGAGGTTGCGCGTCGCACGAGCCGTCGTCCATTGGCGAC
>CALKYG010000358.1 GCA_938003575.1 uncultured Alphaproteobacteria bacterium | reverse complement strand
ATCTCGGCACGTGCGACGGCAATATGGAGGAAGGCTCCATGCGAGCCGACGTCAACGTCTCGGTGCGCCGGCCGGGGGCGCCCCTCGGCACGCGCACGGAAACAAAGAACATCAACTCGATCCGCTATGTGAAGCAGGCGGTCGAGTATGAATCGCGGCGCCAGATAGAAGTCCTTGAGCGGGGCGGTCAGATCGACCAGGAAACGCGGCTTTTCAACGTCGCGACCGGCGAAACCCGGATCATGCGGTCGAAAGAGGATGCTCATGACTACCGCTATTTCCCGGATCCGGATCTTTTGCCGCTTGAACTCGATCCCGCGTGGGTCGATGAGATCAGGAAGGGACTCCCGGAGCTTCCCGATGCGAAAAAGCACCGCTTCATGGAGACATACGGGCTGTCTCTTTACGACGCCGCCGTGCTGTCGCAGGACCGCGCCAAGGCCGACTATTTCGAAACGGTCGCGAAAGGACGCGATGGAAAGCTCGCCGCAAACTGGGTGACGACGGAACTTTTCGGCGCGCTCAACAAGGCCGGAAAGGAAATCGGAGAGTCGCCGATTTCCGCCGTTCATCTCGGCAAACTCATCGACCTCATTTCGAACGGCACGATCTCTGGGCGCATCGCAAAAGACGTCTTCGCGATCATGATGGAAACCGGCGGCGAACCCGAAGCGATCGTCGAGGAACGCGGACTTAAACAGGTGACCGACGCCGGCGCCATCGAGGCTGCGATAGACGCCATCATCTCGGCGAACCCGGATCAGGCCGCGCAAGTCAAGGAGAAGCCGAAGACTTTCGGCTGGTTCGTCGGACAGGTGATGAAATCGACTGGCGGCAAAGCCAATCCTGCGGCGGTCAACGAAATCCTGAAGAAAAAGCTGGGTGTCGAATAAACGGCGGGAACATGGGCGGAAGGCGGGGCGAACGGCCTCACCTTTCTGTGATCGCCAACGCGACGGAAGCGCGCTATCTTCCGGACGGGCCCGGGCGACGAGGAGAATGCAAATGACACATCGGTTATTGGTCGGCTGTCTCATCTGGGCGGCCGGATGCGCCACGGCCGGCGCCGAGCGCATCAATGAAAGCGCCGCCGCAAAGTTCGCAGAATACGAACGGACAGGCGAGGTGACGACCTGCATGAATGTGCGCCGCATAACGTCGATTGACGCGATCGATGAAAAGACGCTGCTCATCAAGGCGGGAGTCAGCGACTATTACGTGAGCGATCTTTCAAACCGCTGCGCCGGCGCCACAAGCGCGTTCAACCGCTTTCAATACCGGATGCCGACGGGTCAGCTTTGCCGGAACGAAATTATCGAAATCGTCGATAATGGAACGGGAATGCTCGCTGGAACATGCGCAATGGGGTCATACGAGAAGCTGGTAAAAAAGCGGCCGCAGGACGAGCCCGAAAGCGAAGCGGAAGAATAGACGCCTGCTGGCAATATAATCCGTATACGAACTGCGATGCGGACGGGCTTGGCCCGTTCGCATGTTAACGGTTTGTTATCGGCCGGATAATGTTTGGGAAACTTTTCGTTCACGCAAATTTAGTGTTGAGCCCCTGAGATTGCTCATGGTTAACCCGGCGGGGCGCCGGGGCATGAACAAGAAAAAGGGGCGGCGTAATGTCGATTACCGTACAGGCCGACGAGTTGATGTCGGCGACCGCGATCTTGAGCGGAGAAGAAATGTACCGGCTTGGGCTTGAGGCTTCGGTCGGCGGGGAAGACAACCGGACTGACCTCATCAATGCGCACAAATGGTTCAATCTGGCCGCTATGATGGGGAATTTCGAAGCGCGGACCTATCGTGCGGAGCTCGCCCTGGAAATGACGGTTGAAGAGATCGCCGAGGCGCAGCGACTCGCGCGCGAATATCTTTCGACCCATCGGCCGCGAATGGCGGGCTGACCGGAAAGCGCATCGGGCTTTCGTTCGGACGGTCCGCTTCCGAGCCGGTTGCCGCTTGACGCGATCGGCGGCGGGCCGTGATACTCCGCCAATGGGCGGGACTTCGGATCAAAGCATTAGAATTGGCGCAATCGTCGAAGCCTTCGTCGGCCGCACCGGCGGCCTGATCAGCGCCCTGCGCGCAGTCCAGGACGAATTCGGCTTCATTCCGCCGGAAACTGAAGAAATCGCCGCTGCCGCATTCAATCTCTCTCGCGCCGAAGTCAAGGGCGTTCTCAGTTTCTATTCTGATTTTCGTCGCAAACCGCCTGGCTGCGTCGTCGTTCGTCTTTGCGCCGCGGAGTCCTGCCAGGCTCAGGGCGGCCGCGAACTGGTTCGAGAGATCAGCCGGCGTTTCGCACTGTCTCCCGGAAAGACCAGCGCGTCCGGGGATTTGACGCTTGAGAACGTCTATTGCCTCGGCCTTTGCTCTGTCGGTCCCGCCGCCAGCGTCGATGACTGCCTGATGGCGCGCGCCGCACCGGAAGCGATCGCCGCCGCGATCGAGGAGAAGTGGCGGTCGCAAAAAGGCTCGCGCGCATGAAGATTTACGCGCCGCTCGATTCAGTCGCGCTTGCCCTCGGCGGCGACGCCGTCGCGGACGCCTTCACTGCGGCTGGCTGTGAAGTGATCCGAACCGGCTCGCGCGGCATGCATTGGCTTGAACCGCTGATTGAGGCGGAAACCGACGGAGCGCGGGTCGGATTCGCCTCGGTCGAAGCAAGTGATGCTGAGGGAATAGTGAAATCGCTTGCGTCCGATCCGAGGCCGCATCCAAAATTCATCGGCGCAATTGACGAACTGCCGTGGATGAAGAGGCAGACAAGGCTGATTTTCGGCCGTTGCGGCGTTGTCGATCCAGCAAGCGCGGCGGACTATGAGGCGCATGGCGGCATTCGCGGATTGAAAAGGGCCTTATCGATATCGAGCGATGCGGTTTGCGAGGAAATCGCAGCCTCCGGCCTGCGCGGCCGCGGCGGCGCCGGCTTTCCAGCTGCGATTAAATGGAAGACCGTCGCCGCCGCCGGCGGCGACCGGAAATATGTCGTCTGCAATGCCGATGAAGGCGATAGCGGAACTTTTGCGGACCGGATGATCATGGAGGGCGATCCCTTCCTCCTCATTGAAGGCATGACGATCGCCGCGCTCGCTGTCGGCGCCGCAGAGGGGTATGTTTATCTGCGGTCGGAATACCCGGTCGCGGCGCGCGTTCTGGCGAAAGCGATCGACGACGCTTATGCCGCCGGATTGCTCGGCGCCAATGTGCTTGGATCCGGGCGCGCTTTCGATCTTGAACTGTTCATCGGCGCTGGCGCCTATATCTGCGGCGAGGAAACGTCCCTTCTCAATTCGCTTGAGGGAAAACGCGGAGAAGTGAGGGCGAAGCCGCCCTTGCCGGCGCTTGAAGGGCTCTTCGGCGCGCCGACGCTGGTCCATAACGTGCTTTCATTCTGCGCAGTCCCGGCAATCGTCGCTGACGGCGGGAGGGCCTATGCGGCGGTCGGCGTCGGCAAGTCGACCGGCTCGATGCCGTTCCAGCTCTCAGGCGACATTAAATATTCAGGCCTTTTTGAAGCGCCCTTCGGCCTCACCTTGCGCGACCTCGTCGAAGACATCGGCGGCGGCACGCGTTCTGGGCGGCCGGTCCGCGCGATCCAGATTGGCGGGCCCCTCGGCGCCTATCTTCCGCCCGCGATGTTCGGCGCGGTCGTTGACTATGAAGAGCTGGCCGCTATCGGCGCCGGCGTCGGTCATGGCGGAATCGTCGTTTTCAACGACAGCGTCGATATGGCTGAGCAAGCGCGTTATGCTTTTGAGTTCTGTGCGGAGGAATCCTGCGGCAAATGCACGCCCTGCCGCATCGGCGCGGTGCGCGGCGTCGAGATCGTCGGCCGCCTCATGAGCGGCGAGGATCATGCAAAAAACATGGAGGTGCTCGGCGACCTCTGTGATTTGATGGTTGACGGGTCGCTTTGCGCGATGGGCGGAATGACGCCAATTCCCGTGCGAAGCGCGCTTGAGCATTTCCCTGAAGACTTCGCTTTTCCGTCAAACAAGCGTATATTCGTCAGCGGATCGGAGAATTCCCAATGACGATCCTCAGAGAAAAGGATTTCGGCACGCCGCGCCCAAAGACCGCGCGTCAGGTGAGGCTTGAAATCGACGGCTTTTCGGTCGCAGTTGATGAGGGAACGAGCATCATGCGCGCGGCCGCGACGCTCGGGACGTCAATCCCGAAATTGTGCGCGACTGACCGACTGAACGCCTTCGGCTCTTGCAGGTTATGCCTGGTTGAAATCGAGGGACGCAAAGGTACGCCTGCGTCCTGCACAACGCCTGTCGCTGAAGGCATGAAAGTGAAGACCGAGACGCCGCGCCTTCAAAAGCTGCGACGCGGCGTCATGGAGCTTTATATCTCCGATCACCCGCTCGACTGCCTGACCTGTTCCGACAACGGCGATTGCGAATTGCAGGAAATGGCGGGCCGGGTCGGTCTGCGGGACGTGCGTTACGGCTTTGACGGCGCCAATCATTCCGGCAAGGACATCGACCGGTCTAACCCCTATTTCCAGTTTGAACCGTCAAAGTGCATCGTATGTTCGCGCTGCGTCCGCGCCTGCGACGAAGTGCAGGGGACGCTCGCACTGACGATAGAAGGGCGCGGATTCAAGTCCGCGGTTTCCTTCGCGGGCGCCAATTTCTTCGACTCAGAATGCGTTTCCTGCGGCGCGTGCGTCGACGTTTGCCCGACCGCGACGTTGCAGGAAAAATCCGTCGCCGAATTGGGCGTTCCGGACCGAACCGTGCTGACCACATGCGCTTATTGCGGGGTCGGCTGCTCGTTCAAGGCGGAGCTGAAAGGCGATCAGGTCGTGCGAATGACGCCCTTTAAGGACGGTAAGGCCAACCACGGCCATTCCTGCGTCAAGGGTCGCTTTGCGTGGGGCTATGCGGCGCATCCGGACCGCGTGACGACGCCGCTCATCCGCGAAAGAATAACCGATCCCTGGCGTCCCGTCTCCTGGGCGGAAGCGATTGCGTACGCCGCAATACGATTAAAGGAAACCCAGGCGAAATACGGACGCAAGTCGATCGGTGCGATTTCATCATCCCGTTGCACGATCGAGGAAGTGTGGGTCGTTCAGAAAATGGTGAGGACCGCGTTCGGCAATAACAACATCGACACCTGCGCGCGCGTTTGCCATTCCCCGACCGGCTATGGGCTGAAGCAGACCTTCGGCACGTCGGCCGGAACGCAGGATTTCGACAGCGTCGAGGAAGCCGACGTCGTCTTGATCATCGGCGCGAACCCGACCGACGCGCATCCTGTTTTCGCTTCACAGATGAAGCGGCGCCTGAGGCAGGGCGCAAAATTGATTATCGCCGATCCGCGCGCAATCGACCTCGTGCGGACGCCGCATGTCCGTGCAACGCATCACCTTCAACTGCAACCCGGCACCAACGTCGCGCTTATCAATGCGCTCGCGCATGTCGTCGTTTCGGAAGGATTGTGCGACGAGACCTTCGTCAATGATCGATGCGATCTGCAATCTTTCCGGGATTGGCTTGCTTTCATAAACGCGGAAGAGAATTCGCCGGAGACCGTTGAGAAAATCACGGGCGTGCCCGCAGCCGACATTCGCGCGGCAGCGCGCCTTTATGCGACCGGAGGGCGCGCTGCGATTTATTACGGCCTCGGCGTGACCGAGCATAGTCAGGGCTCAACCATGGTCATGGGCATGGCGAACCTTGCAATGTGTACTGGCAATATCGGCCGCCGCGGCGTCGGGGTGAATCCGCTGCGCGGGCAGAACAATGTGCAGGGTTCTTGCGACATGGGGTCGTTTCCCCATGAGTTTTCCGGCTATCGCCATGTATCGGATGACGCGACGCGGATGACGTTTGAGAAAGCGTGGGGCCGGAAGCAGGATGCGGAACCCGGCTTTCGAATCCCGAATATGTTTGACGAAGCGGTAGGCGGGACTTTTCGCGGGCTTTACGTCCAGGGCGAGGATGTCGCCCAATCCGACCCCAATACGCAGCATGTCGAGGCGGCGCTGACTGCTCTCGACATTCTGATCGTACAGGACCTTT
>CALKYG010000357.1 GCA_938003575.1 uncultured Alphaproteobacteria bacterium | reverse complement strand
GTCCAATCCACTCAGCCGCACCGGCTCTGGCCTTTAAGGCCGGATCATTCAATCTTGCAGTGACGCCCTTCATATTGAAAGCTCCTCTCTCCATGCGCCTATTAAGACCGCAGGCGGCCTGTGAGGGAAATGCGGTTTCGTCATAGGTTTGATAAAGGGCCGTTTAGGCGAATATCGCGAGGGATACCGGGGCAGCCGCGCCGTCGACGACAGCATCATTCACGATGCGCACGGGAGCGTGATGGCAGCCCTGGGCCGCCGCGCGCTCGGCCGCTTCCGTACTCGATAGGATTCTGGCGCGCTCGGACTTTGCATGTTTTTCAAGCTTCGCAGCCAGGTTTACGGGATCGCCGATTACTGTGAACTCAAGGCGGTCGCCATGCCCGACCGCCCCATAAACAACATCGCCTACCGTCAATGCGATGCAGATATCGAGCGGGGGCTCGCCTCTTTGTGTTCGTTCGCTCTTCCAGTGATCAACCGCGTCAACGATCGCGTACGCCGTATTCACGGCCATGGCGCTTTCCCGTTCAGTCGCGGCGGAGGCGCCGAAGCTGACAAGAATGCCGTCGCCGAGAAACTTGTCGACAGTCCCGCCGCCGCGTTCGATTATGGGAAGCAGGCGGGACTGGTACTCCTGAAGGAGGCCTATCACCGCGCGCGGCGTAAGACCCTTTGTCGCTTTTGTGAATCCGCGCAGGTCAACAAACATGATGGCCGCCCGCCGGATTTCTCCGTCGCCTGATTTCACGCCGTCGCTCGATGCGCGAATTCTCCCTGCGGCGTCCCGGCCAACAAACTTTGAAAGATCAGCGCTTGCCGCTTCTTCGGTTGCGGTGCGAAACAAAAGTGCGCGCGCCCTTCCGACGCTCAGGGCGAGAATGATCGTGGTCGCGAGCAACGCGGCGAGTTTTTCGAGCTCGGCGCCGGGAAGGAGCGAAAGCGATCGCATGTATTCGCGATAGTCGCCAGTTAGCGGCACGCCATCCAAAGCCGCTATGGCTACAAGAACCGTCCATCCGCACGCTGCCGCTACGCCCGTAAACAAGACCTGACCAGGGTCGAAGCGCAATGTCCTGAGGGCGATGATCGCGAATGCATAAAACAATGTCGGAGCTTTTAGGTAGAGCGCTGCAGATTCGCCGTATTGATAGGGAAAGGAGGCGATCAGTGCGATGAGGACTAGAATGTCTATGGTTGCGGAAGCGTATTGCTGACGTCGGGAAAGGCCTCCCCGGTAAGCGCATCGCAAGCGCCAGAGCGTGAATCCGCCATACAGCGCGAGCGCCGTCGGCACGGGCTCAACTTGGCGATGAACGGAAAAACCTGAATAGGTGACGGCGTAAAGCGAAGCGAAGATCACGACGCCGAGCAGCTGCGTCCAACTGATGATTTTTTCACTCTGGGCTTCATATGCTTCGACCGAACCCCTGATGCGCGCGGGTGCGGCCGGAGAGAACACTGAAGCTTCAAGAGCGGAAGAGGCGGACTTAAAGATATTTGTCGCTAATATCGACAGTCGAACGCTTCCCGATTTCATCGTAATTCCTGTCAAGCCAACGTTCAGCGCTTTCTCGTCCGACATCCCGCAGATGGGTCAAAAACTCCCAATCCGGATTCAGTTTGCTCGATACGCCGAGTTTTCTCATGAAGTCTTCGTTTTCGATCGAGTGAATCAACATGCGCTTCATGCGACCGTCAGGAATTGTCGAGTCGTCAATAAGCTTCGTTACAAAACTGATCGCGCGCATTTCGCGCATCAGCGAGGAGTTGAAGCTGATCTCATTGATTCTATTCAGAATGTCGCGCGCCGTCTTCGGCGTCTCCGCCCGCATGATAGGATTTATATGGATGACAACGATGTCTCGGCTTTCGCATTCGTATATCAGCGGGAAGAGTGCAGGGTTGCCCATATATCCGCCGTCCCAATAGGGCTCGCCGTCGATTTCAACCGCCTGAAACATGAATGGGAGGCAAGCAGATGCGAGAACGGCGTCCGCGGTGATTTCCTCGTTCTTGAACACTCGAACTTTTCCGCTGCGAACGTTTGTCGCAGATAGAAACAGACGGACGCTGCTGTCAGCGCGCAGCTTTTCAAAATCGACAATCTGCTGCAATGTTTTACGAAGCGGATTATAATTGAGCGGATTTGTTTCGTATGGCGAGAAAACGCGCGTCATAATATCCATCATCATGAACGCGGGAGACATTTCGAGCGAATGGTTGTGCGTCAGCCGGTCGATCAAAGTGGGCTGCAACGGACTGAACATCGCGGTGCGCGCTATCTTTCGCCAAAAGGTTTCGAGCGCCGCCTTTGCGGCTTCGCGGCCGCCGGTCGCAAGCCCGTAAGCGAGCAGCGCCGCGTTCATGGCGCCGGCGCTCGTGGCGCTAATTCCGTCGAATTTGAGCGTATCCTCCTCCAGAAGCCGGTCGAGAACGCCCCAGCCGAAGGCGCCATGAGCGCCGCCGCCCTGCAGCGCGAGATTGACGGATTTCAGGCTGCGGCCGGTTGCGCCGTTTCTCCCAGGCGCATGCGTCGCTGTCGCCTCGCTATGGTGATGATGCGCCGTCATTGAGCTGTCCAGCCGCCGTCAACGGGCAATGAGGCTCCAGTGATCGACGCGGCGCTTTCCGAGCAGAGGAATGCCGTGAGCGCGCCGATCTCGCTCGCCTGTGCAAAGCGCTTGGTTGGCTGCGCCTTCAGGAGGACATCGGCGATGACCTTCTCCCTTGCGATGGCGTGCGTTCTGGCTTGATCCTCGATCTGCTTCTCTACAAGCGGCGTCCAGACATATCCGGGGCATATTGTGTTGCAGGTGACGCCCGATTCCGCGGCTTCCAGCGCAACCACTTTGCTCAATCCGACAATGCCGTGCTTGGCGGCGACATAAGCGGATTTGAACGGCGACGCGACGAGACCGTGGGCGGACGCGATATTGACGATCCGGCCCCAGCCGCGCCGCTTCATGGAGGGAAGCGTCGCCTTTATGGCGTGAAAGGCGGACGAGAGATTAAGCGCGATAATCGCGTCCCATTTCGCGGCGGGAAAATCTTCGATCGGCGCGACATGCTGGATGCCGGCATTGTTGACAAGAATGTCGACTTCGCCGACGGCGTCCATTGCGAGCCGGATCAGCTCGAGAACGCCGGCAGGCAGTGAAAGATCGGCGTTTGAGTATACGACAGGGACGCGGTTCTCAATCGCGATGCGATCGGCGGTCATGTCGATTTCACGCCGGTCTCCGAAGCCGTTGAGCACGATTCCGGCGCCGTCAGCGGCGAGGCGTTCAGCGATTCCCAAGCCGATGCCGCTCGTTGAGCCGGTGACAACGGCGACGCGACCCTCGAGCGGCCGCTTGCCGGCGATGGTCTCTTGCGGCCGGACA
>CALKYG010000356.1 GCA_938003575.1 uncultured Alphaproteobacteria bacterium | reverse complement strand
GACCGGCTGCAGGCCGAATGCGCCGGCATCGTCGCCTGGCGCCAGCGTGATTTCGCGATGCTTGAGGATTTGAAGCTGTCGGTCAGGACGGCGAGGGAGTCCGCCGCGCGCGAGCGCGACGGCGGTTTCCAGACCGGCAGCGCCGGCCGCGGCGCCGTCGCCGCCTATATCGAAGGGGTCGCAGCCTGGTACGCAGCCGTTGAGGAAAGCGTCGAGACGACGCTCGCCGGCGACGACCCTTCCGGCCTTTCGCCTTTCGCCCCTGACATCTGCGCGAGGAAGGCGGACGCCATGCGCGCGATGCTGGCCGAAAACGCTTATGCGAATTACGACGGATGGGCCCGGTCGTTCGAAACGGCGTTCAATGATTTTGCAATCATTCTCAATCGCTGGCGACAGGACAGGCGCGTCGAGAATCTGCTTCAGTCGCAGCTCGATTCCTTCGATCGCGCCAATCCGAAACCGGTCGCCGGACTGTCTGCCGCGCAAACGCGCGCGATCGACGCCTTCGGCGCCGAGGTTGCGAATTCGCTGAAGAAGCTCATTTCGACGCAACGCCGCAACAAGCCGGCGCCGCCGATTCCTTCCGCCGCCGAGCGGTCGCCCGAACGCGGCGTCGACATCGTCCTCGCGATGATGAGGGGCCCTGACAGCGACGCGGAAGCGCCGAAAATCCGCGTTTCGCGAACGGCCGATGTCGTCGCTGCGGAACGCATTGCCGGCCTTTCTGCAATTACGCCGCGCGACGCCGTTCTGAAACATGCGCAGATATTCTCCGACGTCTGGGCGCTCGGAATCGCGTGGGATTATGCGAGCTACGTCCTGATGCTGGCATTTCTGTTTTTTCCCTCGGCGGAGCGTGCAGCCGGCCGAAAGGACGGCTAGCGTTCAAGCTTGTAAACAAAGGTCTGAGGCGCGCCCTTCGCCGGACCGAACGACGCGGCGAGCGCAAATCTCGGGTCGTCGAGCGGTTCGTCCCGCACAACGTAATCGAATGGAACCGTCGCGGCGACTGAAACAAGGGTGTCGGCGTCCGCCGCGCTGACGAAACGATGCGCGCCGCCGCCAAGAGCCGTCCCCCAACGATCGTTCCACGGAACCATGTCGTGATCGAGGAAGGGAAAATCCTTCGACGCTGCGACGGCCCGGCGTCCGACAAGGCGCATGCGCTGAGGGTCGATTGCGCGTGAGAACGAATAGTCGCCGTTCTGATCGACAAGGAAAATCGCATCGGGAGGCGTTTCGCTCTTCGCCCAGGCGTACAGGGGGTGCTGGTTTTCAGCACGCGGGATGACAAGCTCATGCCGCCGCGCGTACAGCGCAACAGGCGACAGGACGGCGATCAACGCCGCGAGGGCCGCCATCGCGGTGCGCGGCGTCACACGCGACGCGGCGGCGGAGTCAATGGGCGCGACAGCCGGACGGTTCGTGAGAACGCGCAGCGCAATCCACGCCGCCAGGATGAGAGAAGGGATCGCCTGCGCGCTCTGAATGCGCGTCGCCGGAGTCGCCGCAAGAAAGACCAACGCAACAACCGCGAAGGAAGCCCAGCGTCCGTCTCTCATTTCCGCTGCGGCGAAGACGGCGTAGGCGAAAAGCATCAGCGGCGCGCCGACAATGACATAACGAAACGGAATTAGCTCGACGAAGAAGCGAACCGGATAGACCTCGACGAAGAGCCACCCTGTGATGCAGACCGCAAAATAGGATGCGAGGCCTGCGATCATGAGACGAGGCCTGTGGATTTCGCCGCGCATTTTCCAGACGATCAAGGCTGCAGCCGCGCTGCTGGCGATTCCGGCGATCCAGTCAGCCGCAGGGAAACGGCTCGGCAGGAAGTCGGCCGGATGCCGGACCCACGCCAAAATTCGCGTATAGACGTCGACAGGGAGCCGGTCGTCCGGCGTCCCGCCGAGCAGCAAGTACTGAAAGGCGAAAAGACCGCCGAAGAGAAGGCCTGCGAGCCACGCCGCCGGCGATCGGAGCGCGGCGACCTTTTCTTCCGACGAGTAATCGAAAAAGAATATCAGCGCCGCGAAAAGGCCGCCATGAACGGCCATCAACGGATGAATCATGACAGCGAGTGAAAAGGCCGCCATCGCCATCGCCGGTTGCCTGCGCAGAAAATAGGTCCAGCCGCCGGTGATGAACAGCAAAGCGAACATCGCCGGCGACGGATCGCCCCACAGCCAGCCCCACGCGAACAGATTGGGCAGCGCGTATAGCGACGCCGCGCCGAGCAGCGCGCCGACGGTTGCGATCCGGCGGTCGCCCGAAAGCGCGCGAAAGAAACCGAACAGGACGAAGGGAAAGGCAAAACAGCGAACGATATTGAGCGCAGCCATGATGACGTCATATCGAACGCCGGTCGCCTCCTGAGCGGCCTTAAGCGCCGCGGAGAGAAGCGTGTCGACATTATAGACTGTCGTTGTGTTCGTGTAGAAATCATCCGGCAAAAAGCCGTGATCAATGTAGCGTTCAACCGCCGGATATCCGTCCGCCGACGGCCATCCCCACGGCAGGTAGGCGGCTGCGGCGTAAAAAACCCCTGCGGCCGCGAGCAAGAGCGTTTCAAACCGTCTTTCGCCGAGCGCCGGGATCGCTTTTTGTGCCAGCATTCGAGGTCGCTATCGTTCTGCGAAGCGCGTGAGCAGGGACTTCAACTCATCGAAACGGTCAAATGCGACGTCTACGCCGGGCGCACCCTCGCCGGCGGCGCCGGTGCGCTTCAGAAACGTGACGGCGCCGAGACAAGTCTTCGCGCCCTCGCAGTCCTTCCTTGCCTCGTCGCCGATCATCCACACGCGGTCGCCTGATTTCAGGTCAAGCTTCCGGCGCGTTATCTCGAAAATCTGCGGGTGCGGCTTGTCGGCGCCCGCCTCTTCCGAAGTGACGACATAATCGACGATCGATTCAAGCCCGAAATAAACAATCTTGCGGAACTGGATCTGCGCGGTGAGATCGGTGACGATCGCCATCTGGATCCCGAGCGAGCGGATGAGCCGCATCGTCTCCTCCACGTCGGGGTAAAGCGAGGCCGCAAACAGGAATGTTCGCCAATAGGTCTGTTCGAAATCGAGCGCAAGGACGACGTCGGTGCGCAGGCCCGTCAGCTCAATCATTCGTTGGAAATAGAGAAGGCGGCTGTGTGCGCTGGCGTTCTGCTTCAGGTCGTTCTTGACGCTCCGTCGAGCCTCGTCATAGAGCGCATCGAACCGCGCAGGCGCAATTCCCGCGCTGCGCTGCATTTTTTCCCGAACGTCGGCGAGCGCTTTGGCGTGGCACCGCTCATAATCGTAGAGCGTGTTGTCGAGGTCGAACAGGACGGCGTTCGGCCTTTCGGCGAGGAGCTCGCGGTCGCAATAGATCTTCATTTTTCCCCGCGCCCCTAGTCCCGCATCCGCCGCTGGCGCGTCCGCCGAATCAGATGGATGACGACAATTAGCTGCATGACGCCGAGAAGTCCGTTTTCCCATGCGGGCTCCGGCCCGAGAAGGTCGTCGGCTTCCGGCGCCAGCTTGCTGACGATGAGGCGAATGTCCTCCGCTTCGACGTCTCCTTCAACATCGAACTCGACGAACCCGTCCATCCCAGGCGGGTGCTGGTCGAGACGCACAGCCGAAAGAGCGATCAGACAGCGGGCGAGGTCGGCGAAGTCTGTCGCATCACGCCAGCGCACATTGAGCTTCATGGGGCCGGGCGGCTCCAGCGGATCGCCGGCGAGCTGCGACGAGTCGGCGGGACGCAGCGACAGGACAAGATCGGCGCGATCGCGCTGCGGCTGGATGTATCGGCTTCGGTCGTCGGCGCGCCGGTCGATCGCCGCGACGACGCTTTCGCGGTCATAGCCGCGCTCGACGACGTCGCGGCGCATTTTCAAGCGACGGCGCAGAGCCTCGTCCATATCAAGAAACACCGTCGCGTCGAACATGTCGCGCAGCGCCGCCGAATAGAAAGTGTGCAGTCCGCTGACCAGAACGACATCATTGCCGCGCACGCGGCGGAACGGCGTGAATCGTCCGGTCCCGTGATCGTAATGACGATGGGAGATCGAGCGCTCCTCGATGAGCGTCTGCACGTCGACCGTCAGCGCCTTCAGGTCGTTCGCGCGCGGGTCGAGATGCGTCAGAATCTGCCACATTGGCGCGCCGCGCTCGAAACGGTGGTAGTCATCGCCCGAAACGTTGATCACCGAGTTCGGGCTGAACAGAGATTCGAGCGCACGCGCGAGCGTGTCCTTGCCGGAGCCGGAATCTCCTGCGATTCCGATCGCGAGCGGCTTTCGCGAAAGTCGGAAAAAGTCGTTCGCTGCGACGCCGCGCCGATACAGGGATGCGGCGACCACGAACCCGACAAGAATTTCCAGCGTCATCAGGAAGGACATCTGGCGATCGAATTCGCCAAGCCGGCTGATCAGCGGCGCCGAAAAGTCGACGCCGATGATGGGAGAGCGCGCTCCCGAAGCGAGCAGCGCCTGCTCGACCACGAACAGAACGGAAAAGACGCCGACAAGCAGCACGGAGCGTTCACGCGAATCATGGCTCAATTGATAAAACACAAGGAAGGGCACGCTCCACACGAACCATCCGGGAGCCGCAGGGGTCAACGTCAAAACAGTCAGGAATCCGACGCCGAGCAATGCGAACAGAAGATCGAAATTGATCCGACCGACCGTGAAGGCGGCGTAAACCGCCGCCGCATAGCCGATGAAGAACAGATAAAGAAAATAGCCGCCGCCGAGCGGGATCGAAAAGCGGAAAAGCCGGTCTATTTCCGGGCTCATGAAGATCATCGCATGCGCGCCGGGCGAGAGAAGCGTCGGGATCTGGAGAAGTCCGGCCGCAAGGGTTGCGGTCGCGATAAAGAGAAATCCCTTCGGGCGGAACTGGCGATTGTTGAGCGCATAAAGAATCAGAAACGGAGCGGCAAGCAACATCGAGGCCTTCGCGCTGATCGCGAGGCCGAGAAGAATGCCGGCCGCTTTCGCCCAGTGATGACGCAAGGACAGAAGCGCGCCGCCCAGAAACGCGACCGGCACGATGTCCGTCTGGCCGTGATAATAGGTTGCATAAATGACGATCGGCGACAGCCAGTACAGCCAGGAAACGAGGCGCTGGCGTCCCTCAAAGAGACGACAAAGGACAACGAAAAGCGCGTAATCGGCAAGAATGAGGCTCGCCGAAAATCCAAGGCGCGTGAATGTCTCCGTTCCGAACGCGCCGTCGAGTCCCATGCCGATCGCCACAGTCGGCGCATGCGCAAGATACATCGCGACGCCATAGGGAAAGGCGTTCGACGCGCCGCCCGCAGCGATGAAGGCCGTCCACGGGTCAAAAGAGGGATGCAGCAGCGTCTCCCGCATGAACGGGATGAACAGCGCTTCCTGCACCGCTGGAAGGAAAAGAGTGCAAAGCGTGATCCGAATCGCCAATCCCGCCCAGAACGCCGGCGTCGCCTCGACGGTGAAATCGCGCGGTCGCCAGCTCCTGACCGCCGGCAGGACCGTTGAGCCGCCCTTTGCGTTTATATCCGCTGCGCCGTTCATCAATCCTCAGGTCCAGAACTCAGGGAGTTTTGTGCAGACGGCGTCAGCCTCCACGCCCTCACGCGCAAGCAGCGTGCGCAAGGCCGGGATTGACGTCTCGCCGGCCCGTCCCTGCAATTCAGGTGAAACAAGACACAGCTTGAAGCCGAGCGACCGGAGCCGCCCCGCTTCCTCCCCCGAGAGGGGAAAACGCGTGAAGCAATCGACCCAGATCCATTGGACGAGTCCGGCGAGTCTCTCGGCGGTCGCTGTCGATTCATACTCCGACACGCGAACCGCGCATCGTTTCTCGCCGGTCTGGGCCGTCTTGACGAGGAATGGGAAAGACTGATCGAGGAAAAAGAAGTCCTCCACGCCCTTCGACGCCATCAGGTCAAGGAGGCGGCGCTCCAGACCCTCCTCCTTCACATTGAGGATCAACAGCCGGTGGCGATAGTGCGAAAGCCAGGCTTTGAAATCCTCGCCGTCGGCGAAGGGGTCGTGATGGATGATAAGACGGTCGCCTGCCGAACGGATATCGACCTCTATCCCGAGATTGTGCGGCGTCGCGCGAAGCTGCTCGATCGTATTCCGGCGATGCGCAACGATAATCATCGCCTCTCCTTCGCCATGCGTCGGCGCAGTTCAAAGCTGAAATTGACCGTCCGTTCAATGAATTTTCGTTTCGCCTTCCAGTTGACGTTCCAGCGCGATGTTCCGTGCGCGCGCTCGCCGAAAACGACGTCAAAGCGCTCGACCTTCAATCCCTGGGCCTTCGCTTGAAAATAGGCGTAAAGGTCGAGGGAGAAATCATGAGGGGGCGACGACCATTGGTCATAAAAGCGGCGGTGAAACACCGTCGGCTGCGCATTAATGTCGACCAGCATCCTGCCGAGCAGAAGAGTTTCAAATGCCGCCATGCCGCAGGTGAAGAATTCATCGCCGGGCGGGCGCCCGCGGCGGCGGCCTTTCACGAAAACGGTCTCTGGCGTCGCAGACGAATCGAAAATTGCGGCCGCCCGCAGGAAATCGGCGGGATCGGTCTGCATGTCGGCGTGCGTCCAGCCGAGCACGTCCCCGCGGGCGGCGCGAAGGCCGCTCAGGATTCCAAACCCGTAGCCCTGATTCTTCCCGACCCTTACGCTGCGAATGTCGCTGTCTCCGGCGATGAGAGTCTCCAGAACCTCCGCGCTATTGTCTGTTGATCCGTTGTCGACGAGCACGATTTCAACGCCGCGCCCGGAAAGGCTTTCCCGGCAGCGCGCGATGAGAAGCGGCAGATTCGCCGCTTCATTGTAGCAAGGAATGACGAGCGAAAATCTCGGCGCTGTCATGCAAGCTCCCGTTTTCTCAACACGACCGAGCGGCCGAATGCGAACAGTCCGGGCGCGATCGCGACAAGGGCCTTGTCCAGCGCGGCGACAGCTTTCAGCGCAAAACCGGGAAGTTCCGGCACCGGCGTCTTGGCGATGACGCCGCCGGAAAGCGGAAAAAGCAGACATTCATTGAGGTCGTTCTTGACAACCTCATAACCCGGAACGCGCTTTTCGAACTCGTCCGACGAGCCGAACAGCATTTCAGGGATCGCGCAGTTCGCCGACCATGGATCGGCGGGATCGTTTGTGACTTCATTTTCATTGAACACATCGACATCATAAGACCAGCCCTCGTGCCGCATCAGCCGCAGGAGAGCGCGCATGAAAAGGGCCGTATTGATCTCCTGGATGAGAATGCGTCCGCCTGGCTTCAGGAGCGGATGAACGAGCTTAAGGAACGTCACGGGCTTCGCCATGTGATGCATCATATGGCTGCACACGACGACATCGATTGAAGCTGGCGGAAACGGCGGATTCATCGCATCGGCGATTTCATCGACCCATTCGTTTCTGACGACGTCGGTCAGCGTAATGTCGCCCTTGCTGACGTAAAGCGGAAGAAATCCGGCGCCGCAGCCGAACTCGACGACCTTCTCACCGGTGTTGATGTAGTCGTTCATCCACGAGAAGCGGTGCGACAGCAGCGCGTCGAGATTGCGGAAGCGGTCGGCGAGAAAACGCTTGCGCGCAGCCGCAGTGTCGCCCTCGCTCGCCATTCGGTTCTCATCATGCGAGGGGAAATAGGTTCCGCCGAGTATGAGCGTCTTGCCTGCCATCATGTCACCGCTGGAAAATCTGCGCGCCGCCGCGAGAGCAAAATCCGGCGCATGCCGAAGAAATTCATCGTGGCGCTCAATAGGAGGGCGACGCAATAGGCGGCCGCCTTGCCGAAAAGACTTGCGCCGAGAATCTCGATAACGGCGCTGTTGGCGCCGACATTGACCGCCATGCTGGCGGCGTAAAGCGATGCGAAAGCCGCAAACTGCCGGGAGTTTCCCCTGCCCGCGCGGAATGTCCAGTTCTTGTTGACGAAATAGGCGAATGTCGCGCCGCAGGCGAATGCGGCGGCCTTGGCGACGGGGATCGACGAGCCGACAACAAGCAGAGAGGAATAAACGAAGAGATCGACCCCGACATTGGCGAGGCCGGCGGCGCTGAAACGCGCAATCTGTCCGCTCAACGCGGCCGCGCCGGTCTTGCCGGCCGGCTCCGCGCGCGGATCGCCGGGCGGGACGGCGACGCCACGCGACGGTCCTTCTCCAGACGATAGGGATGGCTTGGCCATTGGTCGAAACACTCCGTCCAGTAGTCGAACGTCCTCAATTCGTCAGGCGTTCCCCAGCCGAGATAATGATCGACTTCGAAAAGTCGGCAGTCGAGACCAAGCGCAATCGCGTCATTGACGCACTCGTCCACATAGTATTCGCCATTAACCTTCCCTCCCCGTTCGATCATGCGCTCCGCCGCCCGGCGAAAATCCCCCGCGCGGACGAAGGTGAAGGCGCCCGTCACGATCGGATCCGCCGCCGGATCGCGGAGCGGGACCTTGACGGAGACGCGCCTGATTCTTCCATCCGCATCCGCATCAATCCAGCCGAATTGTTCCGGTTTCAGACGCGCCGCGGGGTGGCGCCTCTTTCCCCAGACGATCACGTCTGCATCGCGGGCGAGCGCTGCAAGGCGTGCGCCATCATAAAGAAGGCCGTTGTCGCAGGCGCCGATGGTTAACGGCGCCGTTTCATCGAGGCCATGGAGCCCCAGAAGACAGGTCCGCGCCTGCCCATCCGTCAGCCGGTCGAGGAGCAGCGCATCAGCGCCCGGGATCGAACGCAGCGCCTCATCGACCTTCTCGACCATCGGCAGGTCGCGGCGAAGGACGACGCGCACGGCGTCTGCGCGCGGCAGGTCGCGGATCGCGCGAACGACCATCGGCGTTCCCGAAACGTCAATCAACGGCTTTGGCTTCTCAAAGCCTTCCTTCACAAAACGCGCGCCGAGCCCCGCCGCCGGCATCAGCATCGAGCCGCCGAACCTCGGCGGCGGCTGATCATCCTGCGCCAGCGCGCGGAACAGGTCCGACCAGCGCTTGTACTCCTCGAAATCTTCCGGGGTTCCCCATTGCATGAAATACGGAATTTCATAGACGGCGACCTTCTCGCCGCGTTCAAACATCGGCTTGTAAGCCATCGAGACGTAGTATTCGCCGTTTACCAGAAGACCCCGTCGAATTGTCTCTTCAAAGGCGTCCTTCATTCGCCGGCCGCTGTCGAAATAATAGGCGCCGCTCGACGCGAACTCAGTCTTTGGTTCATCCGTGAACGGCTTTTTCTCCTGGATATCGTGCGCCCACAGGCCGCTTTCGCGGACATAGGCGTAAAACGTCGAACCCAGCGAATGAGGATGAAACCCGCGGTAACAGGGGATAGCGCCCGCGCATCGCGTGTCGGCGGCGAAAGACTTGAAATCCGCCCAGTCCCAGACGCAGGTGAAGTCGCAATAGTTGACGATCGTCGGCTTGTCGGGATCAAGATCGGGAACCCCGCGCAGGACAGCGTCGATCGGGCCGAGCTTCCGGCTTGCAACAGCAGCGATGCGCGCCGACGGGGCCGCCCGCATCAAAATCTCCTCCATCCTGAATGCCGGCGCCTTCAGATGGTCTTCGTTGCAAACAAAGGTGATGTCCTTCTCGCCCGGAAACAGATCGACGACATGTTCGATGATCGCGCGGCCTTCGATCTCTATAAGCGGCTTGGGCCTTGAATAGCCGGCGCGGCGGAATCGCTCGCCGAAACCCGACATCGGAATGATGATCTGCATCGCGCCTGACCTTACGCCTTCCCCTTCATGCCGGCGTTGAGCGCCTGTCGAGCGCCTGCCGGTAGGTTTCAGCGTCCCAGCCCAATAGCGCAGCTTCGTCTTCAGCGGAAAGGTAATTGACTGGCGCGCCGGGATCGAGACGCGCGAGCACGAGCCCGAGGCAATCGAGCATCGCGAGCGCGCCCTTCGTCAGGTCATTGCGCGCAAGGACGCCGACAGTCTTCACGATCGCCGCTTTTGGCGGCGGGATCATGGTTGCAATCTCTTCGATTCCGCGGGCAAGCGTCATCGCGGGCCCGAGAAACACGACGTGGTCGGGATAAAGCGATCCTTTCGCCGCGATGGCGCAGCGCGCTTCGTCATTCGCCAGGAAGCCGCACGGGGAGTCCTCGATCCAGCGATAGCCGGGCGGCGGCGCCGGTTTGGGGTCGGCGCCGCCGGGATGGGGGGCCTCGCCGCACGGCGCGAGCCGCTCCTCAACTTCGTCGAGCAATGCGCGCAATTCGCCGATCGTGTCGGCGGCGGCGACGAGCCCGTGATTGCCGAGGATGAGGACGCGAGGCCGCGCCGATCGAAACGCCGCGCGCACGGATCTGGCAAGCGGCGCGCCGGGACGCGCATAAGGAATGAACGCCCAGTCGATTCCGGCGAGCCGTTCCTTGAGGCGGTCGGGGGCGTCCTTCCGGACGCTCCAGGCGATCGCATTCGCCGAGTGGACATGGGCGACGACGGCGAACGGCGACAGCGCATGCAGGGGCGTTTCAATCGAGGGCCGCAACTCGCCCTCGCTGGCGAGCGCGGCTTTCAGAATCGCGTCGTCGAAATCGCCGGCGAGCGCGGCGCGGATCCGGTCAAGATCGACCTCGACGAAAATCGGTTTCGCAAGCGCGTCGGCGAGCCATGCGCCCGACGCCTTGATCCGCATGCTCCCGCCCGATTTTTCCGAAATGTTGCCGCCCGCCCCCTGAACAAGGTCGAGGCGCCCGCCGATTTCGGCCGAAAACCGCTCAAGTTCGTCCATGAACCCTTTTCGCCCTCTCCCCCAATCGGATCAACCGCGACGACAGGCTTTGGAGAGTTTGCTATACTGCTCAAAGCCTTAAGGAAATGGGGCCGCGATGGCGCACAAAGGGCGGGCCGTCCAGCCCTTTGCAGCCGGCTCAGCACACTTGTTCGCAACAGCGTCGGAGATGGTACCGCCTGCTGGTCTCGAACCAGCGACCTCTAGATCCACAATCTAGCGCTCTAACCAACTGAGCTAAGGCGGCACTTACGGGTCCGGCCGGACCCCTCTTGAAGCGGGTCCGGCGCGGGCCGGGAACCTAGTCGCGGCGGGCGGCGAATTCAACCGCTATTTCCCAGGCCGCCGCGGCCGCCGCGAGGAGGTCATTGCCCGCGCGGAGGCAGGGTTGCGATGATCTGCTTGATCTGCGCGATCCGCGTTGAATCCGCGGGGTGCGTCGACATGAATTCAGGCGGCTTCGCCCCGCCGGCGGCGCTCATCTTCTGCCAGAATTTCAGGGCTTCGTTCGGATTGTAGCCAGCCCGGTGCATGTAGAGCACGCCGAGCTTGTCCGCTTCCAGCTCGTGCTTGCGCGAGAATGGGAGCAGCACGCCGTATTGCGCGCCGATGCCGAGCGCGCCGAGGGCGAGCTGGCCCGTTTGGCTTCCCGATCCGATCGCCGCCTGCGCCGCCGACATCGCCACATTGGCGCCGAGCTGTTGCGAGACGCGCTCGCCGCCATGATTGGCGCGCACATGCGCAATCTCATGACCGATCACGGTCGCAAGCTGGTCGTCATTCTCCATGATGTCCATGATGCCGGTGTATACGGCGAAGTGGTTCCCGGGCAGCGCAAACGCATTGAGCTGCTTGTTGTCGAAAACCTTGTAATCCCAGTTTGCAGGGTTCTCGCCCGCAGCAACGAGGATTTTCGGGGCGACCCGGTTGAGACGGCTCACATATTTCGGATCCGTTGAGACCTTTTCCTTCTTGCTGACGTCAGACCATGCCGTCGCGCCGAGAGAGGCCATCTGGTTCGCCGGAATAATTGAAAGCTGGCTTCGACCGAGTTCTTCATTGTAGGCGCAGCTCGCAAGCGCGATGAGCGCTCCTGCGCCGATTGCGGCGCCCATGGTTTTCTTTCTGATCGGCGATATCGGCATCCGGCCCTCCGTCATCCCACTGAAAGGAGAATGTAGGGCCGCGCCGCAGCAAGGACAACACCTGAGAGGGATCAGGGTTCGAGCACGCTGTCCCAATAGAGAAAATCCTGCCAGCTGTCGTGCAGGTAGTTTGGCGGAAAGGCGCGGCCGCGCTCGTTGAGTTCGAACATGGTCGGGCGCTCCGGCCGCCGCGCCGGATACATCTTCGCCTGCTCGGGAAGGCGTCCGCCCTTCCTGAGATTGCAGCACGAACAGGCGGCGACGATATTCTCCCAGGTGGTGCGTCCGCCCTTCGAACGGGGAACGACGTGATCAAACGTCAGGGCGTCGCGTTCGGTCGACCCGCAATACTGACAGCTGAAACTGTCGCGGAGAAAAACATTGAACCTCGTGAACGCCGGCGTGCGCGCATGATTGACGTATGTCTTCAGCGACACGACCGACGGGAGGCGCATCTGAAAATTCGATGAACGCACGACCGTGTCATACTGCGCAACGACATCGACACGATCAAGGAACACCGCCTTCAGCGTGTCCTGCCAGGACCACAGCGATAAGGGAAAATAGGAAAGCGGTCTGAAATCGGCGTTGAGGACGAGCGCCGGGCAGGCTTCGGGCGTATGACGGGGAATATGCATCAGGCCGCGCTCCCTCCCGACGGCGTTCCCGACGCAACCGCTGCGAAGAATCCTCTTAAGCTACAGAAGGCGCACCCTCCATCACCGACGCGGCCAGCCTACACTGAAACCGTGCGATTAT